>SVDS01000107.1 GCA_015057715.1 Paenibacillaceae bacterium | reverse complement strand
TTTTCGATTATATCTGTCCGTATTGCCTGAGAGCGCATAACTATTTAAAGGAACTTATGCCGGAGTATCCGGATCAGATCATAGTCTGGCATCCTTGTGAATCTCATCCAAGACCAGAACGGTTTGGTCCCCATAGTGATCTGTGCATCCAGGGATATTTTTATGCACTTGAGCATGGAGTTGATATTTTAGAATACCATGACCGTATGTATCAGGCAGTCTTTAAAGATCACGTTAATATTGAAGACATTGATGTTCTTGGCGATTATGTCAGTGATCTGGTTGATGTTGCTAAATTTAAATCTACATTAGAACAGGGAATGTACCTTGAGAAACTGAAAGAATCCAATGAACTGGCGTTTGAACATTCCGGTGTATGGGCGGTCCCTGCGTACAGGCTGGGAGATTTAAAACTGGATGCAGTCGAAAATGTGGGGGTTACCAAGGAGCAGATCCGGCATTTATTAAAACAATTCTAATAATATGATGGGGGGGAGTGTGTTGGAGGAACATTTTATTAATAAAGAAGTTCTGCTCCAAAAACAAAATAGCTGGGATACCATGGCTGATACATGGTTTGGCTCAACAGCGTTACCAGTATATGGCTGCCTTGCACCTACGGAAGCACAATTAAAACTGTTTCCAGACCTTGGTGACAAAAAGGTACTGGATATTGGATGCGGTAGCGGGCATTCCTTAAAATGGTGCGGTGAGAACGGCGCATCTGAATTATGGGGGGTTATAAAATGGAGACAGATTTAATAAAAAATCTTGATAAAATACATACAACAGAATTAGGTACTCTTAGAATTAAAAAGAATTTGAGTCTGGACACCCCGGATTTAATATCATGGTGTAAAAATAAAGTTCAGAATGCAGAAAGCATAGACAAAATAGGAAAGAACTGGTATGTGGTTGTTGACGGCTGCATTTTAACTATTAACGCATATAGTTTTACAATCATTACTGCTCATAAAAAGGAATAAAAACCATTTCTCTTAACCAGAACGGGGGTTAAAACGATGCAAGTGTTTGTTGTGTATTGCCATCCAAGTAAAAAAAGCTTTACTCATGATATGAAACAGGAGTTTTTAAAGGGACTAAGCGATGCAAATCACGAATTTGTCGTATCTGATCTGTATGAGATGAATTTTCATGAGGAAATGTCAGAAGATGAATATGAAAGGGAGGCCTATTATAGTACTGAAATCCCGTTAGCTGACGACGTAATGGAAGAACAACGTAAAATTCAGCAATCTGATGCAATTGTATTCATTTACCCTGTTTTTTGGACGGAGGCTCCTGCAAAATTAGTGGGGTGGTTTGACCGGGTATGGACAAGCGGATTTGCATATAATCCAGATCCACAAATGAATATACTTAAAAAGGCATTATTTTTGGTATCTGCAGGAAAAACATTGGAATCATTGGAAGAAACCGGAGAATCCAATGCGATGAGAATTGTAATGCTGGGTGATCGAATCAGAAACAGGGCTCTTGAAAAAGAAATGATTATATTTGATGAAACCACCCATTGGGATGAGGCGCGGCGAAATGAGCGGTTAGCCGGACATCTAATCAATGCGTATAAGGCAGGCTTGAATTTCTGACTAAATTAAGTTGCGTTTTAAAACCGGGGGATGGTTATTATATGAAGATTGAAAGTACAAAACTGAAAGAAGTTAAAATTATTGAATATGATTCTAAGTCTGATAACAGAGGATATTCATACAGTATTTATTGCAAAGACGATCTGGAGCAGGCAGAAATAAATTTCGACTACATAGAAGAGCGGGTGTATTTTTCAGAAAAAGCAGGTACACTCTATGGCATCCATTTTCAGAATAATCCCAAACCTCAGACAAAACTTTTGTATTGTATTAAAGGCAGGGGTATTGATTATGCAATTGATTTACGAAAGAGTTCTCCTACGTATCTACAGTGGGTTGGAGTGGAATTAAGTGCTGAAAATAAAAAGCAGATCTATATTCCAAAAGGCTTTGGCCATGTCTTTTTGTCTCTTGAAGATGGCACGATGAATGTAATGCGTTTTGATGAACCTTTTGATCAGCAGTTTTCTCGCCAGATTGCATATAACGATCCAGAAATTGGAATTAAATATCCCATAGAAAATCCCATACTGGCACCTCATGACAGAAATGCACCAAATTTAGCGGAGTGTAATTTGAATCTATAATGGAGGAGTGAATATTGAATAAAGAAGAATATAAGAAGATAGAAGAATATATGCTGGTTTGTATGAAAGATTGTGCCCATGATAAGGATCATATTTATCGTGTACTCTATTTAGCTTTAGATATTGCCAAATATGAAGAAGATGTAAATATTGATGTGCTGATCGCTGCTTGTCTTCTCCATGATATTGGGCGGCAGGATCAGTTTGATGACTCCCGGATCAGGCACGAAGTGGCAGGCAGCAAAAAGGCATACAACTTTTTACTCGATAATAATTGGACAGAAGAATCCTCCCAACATGTATCAGACTGCATTTTGTCTCACAGTTACAGAGGAGGTAGTTCTCCAGAGAGTATTGAGGCAAAGATCCTGTATGATTCCGATAAATTAGATGTAACTGGTACGCTTGGAATCGCCCGAACATTATTGTATTTAGGAATTGCATCTGAGCCGCTTTATTCATTGGGTGGCGATGGAAATGTCTTAGATGGATCTAAAGATACCCAGCCATCTTTTTTACACGAATATAAATATAAACTGGAAAAAATATATGATGAGTTTCATACCAAAAGGGCGACTGAAATAGGTAATGAACGAAAGGCATCTGCTGTTTCTTTTTATAACAGTTTGCTAAATGAGGTTCGATCCTGTTATACATATGGAATGGATGAATTTTTTAAGATAGTGAAATAAACGGTGTCTTAATAAAAAAATTTATGCTGGAGGCTGAAATGGTAATTACGTATCGAATCCCAACACTGGCTGATATAAAGAAAGTTAGTGAACAAATCATGCTGAGTTACGTATCCACATATGAAGGTTTAATGAATCATGAATTTTTATCTACGCTGAAAGCAGATCACTGGGAATCGATTCTGCAGGAGAGTATTCAAAATGGGGACACCTGCCTTATTGCAGAATATGATGGTAACATTATCGGCAGTACTGTGTTCGGAACTGCCATGGTCGATGGCAAAACCTATGCCCAATGGCATGCATTTTATCTTTTACCCCAATATATCGGCATAGGTGTTGGCCATTTGTTTTATCAGAAAATTGAAGAAGAGATGGTCCGTCAAAAATGTATACGTTGCACCCTGGAGGTATTGTCATCCAATGATCGGGCGGTCAATTTTTACATAAATCACGGTTTCAAAAAATCAGAAACTTTTGAAGTGGAAGAAAATGACATGATATTATTATGCGATAAAATGACAAAAGACTTCAGATAAGGAGTAATTATGGAACTGGAAATGAAGGAAAATGATCTGACCGTGAAAGATTATCAGAGGCTTAGAACATCTGTGGGCTGGAGTATACTGCCGGAGCAGCAGATTGAGATGGCATTAAAGAATTCACTAATTACCATAACTGTCAGAGATCAGGAACAGGTTGTGGGAATGTGCAGGCTTGTGGGAGACGGATGTTATATCTGTTATATCCAGGATTTGGTCATATTACCGGAATACCAGGGTAGTGGTATTGGAAAGTCTATGATAGAAAGAGTGATTCTTTATGTAACCCAACAGGGTTTACCAGGCACAAATATAACTCTGGCATTATTTTCTGCCATAGGAAAAGAGGGGTTTTATCAGAAACAGGGGTTTCGAATCCGGCCAAGTGACAACAGGGGTGCTGGAATGGAGATGATATTACCCGTTCATCTGGATAAAGAAGCATAGCTGGAAAATTGCAGGATTACATATCTGTAATGAAAAAGGGGGAAGATTCATGGTACATTTGATTTACTGCGAGAATCAGGGTAAAAAAGGAGAACGTGTCTTAGATAAAATATGTTCCGGTACGAAGACAATGGTGGTAAGAGGGGCAGCTGGGCGTAAAATTCCTCATAGCAGAGTATTTGAAGATGAAATTGTTTATTTTATGGAGAAAGGAACCGGTGAAATCTTCGCACATGCCGTTGTAAAATCTGTTCAGAATTATACAAAACTGGCAGATGAGGAAATAACAAAAATATTAGACGAGAATCAGGACAAGCTCAATCTGACAGATAAGCAGAAAGAGCGTTGGCATAAAAAATGTTTGTGCCTGGTTGAATTTGATAAAGTATGTAAGATCCAACCACCGCTGCCCTTTGACCATCAGGGGAATATGGATGACTGGCTGATTATTGACAAAATTGAGGACGTGGTTGTAGGTACCAGTATTCCTTATAACTATGAAAAATCCAGGTTTTAAATATTTTTAAAATGTAACTGCTGATTTCATTTAGTAAAGGACATTTGAAATGAATCCATCCAGATTAAAAAAAGGTGACACCATAGGCATTATTTGCCCCTGCCATACGGCAGAACCGGAACGTTATGCTCCATTTCTTGCAGGTATCAGAAATCTTGGATATCAGGTAAAAGAAGGAAGTAATTTATATAAAAATACATATGGTTATGCGGCAAGCGAGCAGGAAAGAGCGGATGATTTTAACAACATGGTTTTAGATACCCAAGTTAAAATGATATTGTTTGGCGGAGGCAATGTGGGGAATGAATTCCTTCCAGCTATTAATTTTCAGGCGGTAAAAGATAACCCAAAGATTATCTGCAGCTACAGCAATGGAACTACAATCTTAAATACAGTTTATGCCCAGACTGGTTTAACGGTTTATTATGGACAGTTTCCTGGTATGTTCCAAAATTTGAGTCAATACGATTTCAAACAGTTTCAGGCACATTTTACAGGTGAAACTCCATTCGCATTTGAGAAAAACAGTGAATGGTCAGCTATCAATGAAGGGGTATGTGAGGGTACTCTCATTGGAGGCTATACCACACGTTTTGCCTGTTTAAACGGAAATAAGTATTTCACTTTTGATAAGAAAAAAGAATATATTTTATTTCTGGAAAATTACCAGGCTTTCAATGAGCCGTCAAAAATCAGTGCTCATTTAGCTCAGATTGAGCAGGGTGAGATGATTGAACATGTAACGGGTCTGCTTTTTGGACATTACTCTGAAAACAAGAATGAAGAGCTGACAGATATTCTGAAGCGCTTTGGTAAGAAAAACAGAATACCGGTCATGTCCTGTGATGACTTTGGACATGGCAAAAATCATGGGATACTTCCAATCGGGATACGAGCCAGAATGGATACTTATAGGAAAACGCTGGAATTTATAAAATAGATGACTATTTGTTTGTGCCTGCCTAAAGGAAAGGATAAAAATAATGTTTCGTTACGTACATACTAATATTATTGCCAATGACGAGATTGTAACTGCAGATTATCCTAACGATACGGAAGCTGTCTTTGTTTATGCCAGAGATCCGGAAGGCAATATTATTGAGCTGCAGAGTTGGAGGCAGAGGGTATAAGGGCAGTATGCAGCCACTGGTTTATAAAGATATAAAGACAAGTTGAATAATAAATCTGAAAGAGGATAATAAATGCTGCATTATGAATCGCTAAATCATATAGAAAGAGAAGAAATATATCAGTCATTTTTAAAAGCATTTTCCGATTACCAGGTTCCTATGAATATGACTTTTCTTCAGTTTGAAAAAATGCTGAAACGGAGAGGTTTTGATCCCAGTGTATCGGTAGGGGCTTTTGAAGAAAACAGCCTGGTGGGATTTATTTTAAATGGCTGCAGAATGTGGAATGGAAAGGCAACCGCATACGATGTGGGAACTGGAGTGATACCACAGTTTAGAAAGCAGGGAATCACCAACCATATGCTCCAGACAGCAAGACAGAATTTTGGTAAATCAGGAGTAGAACAATATATTCTGGAGGTTCTGACAGCCAATACCTCTGCCGCAAATATTTACACTAAAAATGGATTCACAGTTGAACGAGAGTTTTTATGTTGCCAGATGGATCAAGGGAAAAAAAGTACTGATTTATTACATAATCCAGAGCAGGTTATGGATCCGGATTGGGAATTGTTTAGTAAGTTCTGGGATTACCAGCCTTCCTGGCAAAATTCCATACAATCTATAGAAGCGGTGGGGGAGAACTTTAATATCTCGGCTGTAAGAATAAATAATTGTATTGCTGGTTACGGAATAATTGATAAAACAACTGGTGAAATTCCCCAGATTGCCGTGGATAAGAATTGGAGGAATAAGGGCATTGGCAGCAGCATACTGGCAGATTTAATAAATCGAACCAGCTCAAATCAAATAAAGATACTGAACATTGATACCCGTTCGGATGCAATGCTTCAGTTTATTACAGCTGCTGGTTTTCACAATACAGTAAATCAGTATGAGATGAAACTGGAATTACAATAAAAAAGAAGAAAAACAGGAGAGGATCTATGAATCCAGGGGAAATAGTTGGTGTGGGTAACACTGCAACTGTATATGAGTGGGAAAACGGAAAAGTAGTGAAGCTTTTTCGTGAGGGATATCCTTATCAGGATGCAATACGGGAATATGAAAATGCAATGGTTGTTAATGATATGGATTTTCCAAAACCAAACGCATATGAATTTATTACATATGAAGGGAAAAATGGTATTGTTTATGATAAGGTAACGGGGGAATCCCTCCTTGACTGGACCTTAAGAACGGGAAATTTGCAGGAATGTGCAATTCTCATGGCAAGAGCCCATGAGGCTATATTAAAACACGATATCAGAAATGTGCCGGATTATAAGGATTTCTTAATTCATCAGATTAAGAAAGCTTCCATAACAAAGGAAGAACGGGTAAAAGCCCTTCATCTGGCTGAACAGCTGGAGGATGGTACAACTCTGTGCCATGGTGATTTCCACCCAGGCAATCTTATGTTGTCCCAGGGCAGCATATCTGTCATAGATTTTATGAATATTTGCAGGGGAAACCGGCTCTATGATATTGCCAGAACCGTATATTTAATTGAATATACACCGGTACCAGCGGGCGCAGATAATCCGGAGAAGATGAGAACTCTCAAAAATACACTGTCCCGGTTTTATCTGGAACAAATGAATCTGACTAAAGATGATATAAAAAATTATCTGTCTGCCATCTCTGTTGCACGAATGGGCGAATGTCCGAAGGAGCAGGGAGAGGCGGGAAGAGAGGTGCTATAAAATGAACATTCTATTTGAAAACAGATACCATACGGATAATAAAATGTTATCAGAATATGTTCATAAGGTATTGTGTAAAAAAATTTATTTCATGGGAGCAGTATTTACTCCCATTGCGTTTATCATGGTAGGAATTACAATGATGAAGAAGGATTACATCCTTGCTGCCGTTTTTGGAGTTTGTCTGTTTATCTTTATTTTTACAATTCTGATTACGCCCCCTTTAACCATAAAGCAACTAAAAGAAAGTAATAAGCGGCTGTTTAATGGAGAAGATCCTGAAGCAGTAATACAGTTTGGAGATAATATAAAAATTAACCAAGGGACGTTTTCATTGACAATGGAATATAATCAGATTCTTAAAATATATGAACTAAAACATTCCTATGTCTTAATGTTTGCAAAAAGCAGCGGAATTATCTTAGATCCAACTGGTTTCACAATAGGTGATTTTAGTTCGTTTAAGGAGTTTGTCAGGGCGAAAATAGCTTGACCAAAGTATGCAGGAACACATGTGATAGGAATTACATGGTTGTTACAGCGTTTAATAATTAAAATATTTATAAATAAAATTGTAATTGTTAATTAATGATCAAAAATATGGTAAATATTAAGAATTAAACACTTATAAGTCCTACATTTTTGTCGATATTATCCACAAGAGCTGAAGAAGTACCAGCTGACTAACATTGTGGAGGTAAAAGCTATGAACATCATTAAAAATCTAAAAGTGGCAAACAAATTATGGCTGATTATTTTTCCCGCGATCTTCGCACTTATATTTTTGCTGGTGTTTTTTATCTATCGATCGAACCAGATTATGGAAGATTCAAAAACGGCTTTATACGATGAAGTTTTTGTCAGTACCGCTGAAATTTTAAATGCAGACCGTGATTTTTATCAGGCTGCCATTGCTCAAAAAGAATTGTATTTAAACATGAATAAATTAACAGAGGAAGACAAAAACAAACTGATTGCTGATTATGAAGAAAATATCAAACAGGTTCAGGATCGGGTTACCTCCGCACTGGACAATGTAAAATCCAACGAAACACTTTACCGGAAGTTCCCCCATTCCACAGCAAATGTTACCTTAGAGCAGTTAAATACAGCATTTCAGACAGATTATCAAACATGGCTGAATGCATATGACATAAAAAATGGAACGGGAGATATGGAACTGTCCCAGTCCAGCTTTGCCAAAGCAAGGGAAAATATTAATCTGATGACAGAACTGCTTGAGGATTATGCCAAAACCCGTTCTGCTGAAATTGAACGCAGCGTAACCCATAGTATACAGACATCGGTTGCTGCCATAGCAGCAGTAATTTTTATCATTGCTCTTTTTTCCATTCAGACCATTCGTTATTTAAAAACAAATATCCAGTACATTACTGGTATCAGCAAGCGGATTGCCCAGGGGGAATTATCTCTTGAGTTAGACGAGAAAAGGATAACCAAAGATGAACTGGGGCAGCTGTGTGATGCAACCGGACAAACACTCCGGCAACTGAATGAATATAATTCCTATATCAATGAGATTACGCAGGTTCTGGATATTATGGCAGGAGGAGATATGAGAATTACGCTGAGCCAGGAATACACAGGCAGGTTTTCCTCTATCAAAAATTCCCTGCTTCGAATTTCTTCCTCACTTAATAAGACACTGACTACGATTGCGGATTCCTCCAGACATGTAGATTCCAGCTCCAGACAGATTTCTGATACAGCACAGTCACTGGCCCAAAGTACAACGGAGCAGGCAAGTTCTGTAGAAGAATTATCTGCTTCCATAGCAGATGTATCCCAATTGGTACATAAGAATGCTGCCAGTGTGGCAGAGGCCGCCGATTATATCGGAGAAACAGTTATGGATATTAAGGAAAGCAATGCTTCCATGAAGCAGATGCTGGGGTCCATGGAAGACATCGGTAATTCCTCCGGAGAAATCAATAAGATTATTGCAGTTATTAATGATATTGCATTCCAGACCAATATTCTGGCATTAAATGCTGCTGTGGAAGCAGCCAGAGCAGGCTCCGCAGGAAAAGGCTTCGCGGTGGTTGCAGATGAGGTACGGAACCTGGCTACCAAATCTGCTACGGCAGCACAGCAGACTTCTTCCCTTATTGAAGGTTCTATAAAAGCTGTATCGGATGGCTCTAAACTGGCAGAAAACACGGCAGCTGCTCTGGAACGGGTTTCTTTAAAAGCCTCTCAAATTAATGAGATTATACTGAAAATTAAAGAGGCATCCTCGGAACAGGCTATTTCTATTTCACAAATCAACCAGGGAATTGAGCAGATCTCATCCGTTGTACAGACCAATGCAGCTACCGCAGAGGAAAGTGCCGCTTCCAGTGAGGAACTGTCGGGGCAGGCGGCTCTGTTATACAGCGCTGTGGGCAAATTTAAACTGGCGGATGCATGATACCCATCAATTGAAAAATAGTAATAGAAGCCCGGACTGTTATTTTATGGTCCGGGCTGTATTGATTTTTAGACACAGGTTCTGTTGTTATATTTTACTGCTTAAGCTATAATGTTTTTATTAATAAAAGTAATATAAAATGGAAATATGGAAAAACTGCATAAAAATAAGACATGGAGGTAGGAATTATGTTTGAACCAATGATTGCCGCACTGAAAATGCAAAAAAGGCGGATCGTTTTTACAGAGGGTACTGATCCAAGAATATTAGAAGCAGCCAATCGTCTGCATCACGAAGGAATTCTTACTCCAATACTTTTGGGAAATCCGACTGAGATTCAGGAGGCTGCCACTGCGTGCAACTGGCCGGTGGATGAAATTGAGAAAATCGATCCTCAGAATTATAAAGAATTGGATGAAATGGTATCAAAAATGGCAGAATTAAGAAAAGGCAAGATGGACGAGGCGGCTTGCCGGGAAGCCCTGAAAAAGGCTAACTATTTTGGTACCATGCTGGTTAAAATGGGAAAAGCCGACTGCCTTTTAGGAGGAGCTACTTATTCTACTGCAGATACAGTAAGACCGGCTCTTCAGCTGATTAAAACCAGACCTGGCAGCAAGATTGTTTCCAGCTGTTTTATATTATACAGGGAAACCAAGGATGGAAATGAGATGTATGCCATGGGAGACTGTGCAATTAATCTTGATCCCAATGAGGAAGAACTGGCAGAGATCGCTTGTGAAACAGCCCGGACAGCCAGACGGTTCTCCATTGATCCCAGAGTAGCTCTGCTTTCCTACAGCACACTGGGCTCCGGTAAGGGTGAGTCGGTTGATAAGGTGAGGAAGGCAGCTGAGAAATTAAAAGAAATGAATGTGGATTTCCCAGCAGACGGGGAACTGCAGTTTGATGCGGCATTTTCCCCTGTTGTGGCAAAGACAAAAGCTCCAGGATCCCCAGTTGCAGGAAAAGCCAACGTCTTTATTTTTCCGGATATTAATGCCGGTAATATTGGTTATAAAATTGCACAGCGTTTAGGTGGATTTGAAGCGTTCGGACCAATTTTGCAGGGATTAAATGCCCCGATTAATGATCTTTCCAGAGGCTGTAATGCTGACGAAGTTTATAAAATGTCTATTATTACGGCAGCTCTTATATAACTTACAAACAGAGATTAAACGGTTATCGTGAAAGGAGTTTTCATGTTTAGAGAAATGCGGCGAAAAAATCAGGTACTGTCATCAGAGGAATGCATTCAGGTCTTAAACCGGGCAACATCAGGCGTGCTTGCTGTGTCAGGTGATGATGATTACCCTTATGCAGTTCCCCTGAGTTATATTTACCTTAATAATAAAATCTACTTTCATGGAGCCAAAACAGGTCATAAATTAGATGGAATCATGAGGAATGAAAAAGTCTCTTTTTGTGTCATTGATCAGGATGAGATTGTGCAGGAAGAGTATACCTCCTATTTTCGCAGTGTCATAGCATTTGGTAAAGCACGCATTATGGAGGGAGAAGAGAAAAGAAGAGCGCTTGAAATTTTAACTGCAAGATACTCCCCTGATATTGAGAAACCCAGCGTTCTCAGGCAGTGGATAAGGGACTGATGGGTGTCTGCATGATTGAACTTGAAATTGAACATATGAGTGGGAAAGAAGCCTCCGGACTGGTGAAAGCAAAAAATAAAATATAGGATAATGTATTCATAAGGCAGGTTCACGAATATTCGGACCTGCCTTAACTATGACCAAATTATGAGATCGTTACTGGATATATTTTCAGCCAGAGATAATGGGCCTATAATTAACAGGTTCTTCCATTACATGGTCATGCCGGTAAGCCGAAAAAATTATTCAAACAGAACACCTCCAATTACCTGGTTAATGGCTGTCTGATAGACTTCCCACTCTTTCAACTTCTCGTCCAGTAATTTCTGACCGTGAGTGGTAATTGCGTAATATTTGCGCAACCGCCCATTGTCTGCCGTCTGTTGATAACTGGTTACAGCTCCCTGCTGCTCCAGAGTGTGCAGGATTGGATAGAGTGTGCCTTCCTGCAGTTTAAAGACATCATGGCTCTGTTGTTCCAGCTCCCGTATTATCTGGTATCCGTACATGCTTTGATTATTTAGAAGTTTTAGAACCAGCATGGAGGTTCCCAGGGCCATATACCGTTTGTCCATGGAATTGTCTCCTTTCTTTTTCGTGACTGTTGTTGATTTGATACATAGACTATCTAAGTATATTAACACTATACCTAGAATAGAAAGGTATGTCAAGGGAATTGGGAATTAAAGATTGATAGCATTTAAGTATAGTGGTATTCTACTTATAATTAATTTAAAGGAACAAAGCATAAAGGAGTAATTGTAATGGAGAAATGGTTTACACTGGAACAAATTGATGCAGATACACACATTGTCAGTGAATACCGCCATTGGGAGGAAACGCACTGCTATTTGCTTGAAGGAAAAGAACGGTGTTTGCTCATTGATACCGGACTTGGTATCTGCGATATTTCAGAAGAAATAAAGAAACTGACAGACAAACGAATCACTGCAGTGGCAACACATATCCACTGGGATCATATTGGCGGTCACAAGTACTATCCGGATTTTTATGCCCATGAGGAGGAACTTGACTGGCTGACTGGCGGTTTTCCCCTGTCAATACAGACAATTCGGGATATGGTCACAGACCGGTGTGATTTACCGGAAGGGTATCAGGTAAATACCTACCAGTTTTTTCAGGGGGTGCCAACACGGGTATTGAAAGATGGTGATACCATCGATTTGGGCGGGCGGAAGATCACTGTGTTACATACACCGGGACATTCTCCGGGGCATATTTGCTTTTGGGAAGCGGATCGGGGATATTTATTTACCGGTGATCTGGTTTATAAGGACACGCTGTTTGCTTACTATCCTTCCACCGATCCACAGGCATATCTGGCATCACTTGAAAAGTTAGCAGCACTGCCAGTAAAAAAGATATTTCCAGCCCATCATAGCCTGGATATTCAGCCGGAAATAGTAAGCCGTATGAGGGATGCTTTTTCTCAGCTGAAAGCGGAGGGCAGGCTACACCATGGCAGCGGTACCTACAATTATGGTGATTGGGCTGTATGGCTTTGATCTGATTTAGTATAAATATTACAAAATAGTAATGAAATAAAAAAATGATAAACAGTGAGGTAATGTGACGTTGGAAAATAATGAAACCACATCATGCAAACATCAGTACATTGTTGGCTATTCTTTCAGAATGCCACAACCATTCTTTCGTGATCTGCCTTGTGATAAATGCGGGTGCAGGATCAAACTGAGTCTTCCGTGGAAACTTCTGTATATTTTAATAGAATTTTTCAGCGTGTTCCTGGCTTATAAGACAGCGGAATCGTTTGATATCCGGTTTTTAGGAAGTACATTTTTGCCCTGGCTTGTTATTTTCGTTTTTATCAGCTGGATAATCGGACAATTAAACAGACTGATACTCAAATATGGAAAATGGGTGAATGCAGAATAAATATTACGTACTCCATATGGTGAGATGATTTTTCCAGGTAAATCGAATGAGGATACACTGGACTGGAAAACCCAGAACACGAAAAAGATTGTCCGTCACATCGTAAAACATGTGGAACCGGGCGATATCATTCTGCTTCACGATGTGTTCCCAACCTCAGTAGAAGCTGCGCTGGAGGCAATCGATATATTAACCAAACAGGGTTATACCTTTGTCACAGCGGATGAATTATCAATTGATTAATTATGCTTTACCATGGATAATGAAAAATAGTATCATTAAAACCTCTTCCATGCCGGTGTTTTCGTTATATAATATAATTAGAACAGAAATGTACATTACAAAACAAAGGAGGAGTTACCATGTCAACAGCTGTCATTTGTGCGGTTTTAATCGTGATCTGTTATTTCGGATTGAAAAGTTCTATTAAAAGGACAAAACAGGGCTGTTGTGGCAGCAGCAGTGAAGTGGTAAAGAAGGTGAAAGCTGCAGACGCGAATAAATCCAATTATCCATATTCTGCGACTCTTCAGGTAGATGGAATGACCTGTGCCAACTGCAGAAAAAAGGTGGAGAATGCATTTAACAGTCTTGGTGGGTTCTATGCCACTGCAGATTTAGAAAGAAAACAGGTTGTTGTTTATATGAAAGAAAGATTAACAGACGAAGAGTTAAGAGATATTGTAAAAAAGGCTGGTTATATTCCGGGACGGTTCGTTTAATCAGAATCCTTTTTACAAAGGAGAGGGGTGTCACTCCATCACTTAAATAAAGTGATGGAGTGGCACCCTCCTTCTATAAAAGCAGTTTAATATAATAAAAAGAGAGCCAACACCATGAAATTATTATCGAATAAAATTGGTTCGCTGCCATGCTTCTGCCTGGGGAAGTTTTATTCCATTTTCCTTGCCCAATTGAATACATTTAAGAAGCCATGCCATGTTGTTCCCCAAAGTTCTCATAATCTGCAGCCCCTCTAAATCCTGCTTCACTTCATCTGGCGTATTGCCATGAACCATATTCCAATATTGAGAAGAAACAACAGGCATATTATTATATGCAAAATACTTATTGAGAGAGTCCAATGCTGCAGTAGAGCCCGCTCTTCGGCAACTTACGATGGCGGTTCCTGGTTTTCCTCCCATACTCTGTCCACCGCTTTGAAATACACGATCTAAAAAGGATACAAGAGATCCATTTGCAGAAGCATAATAGACAGGGGAACCAAATACAAATCCGTCTGCGCTGTATGCTTTTTTTACAAATTCATTCACACGGTCCTCCATATAGCACTTACCATTTTTATGGCAATAGCCACAAGCGATACATCCACCAACGGGCTTTGTGCCAATGTGAAAAATTTCGGTATCAATTTCCTGTTGGGTCAGCACGTTTTGAATTTCTTGTAGTGCAGTAAAAGTACAGCCTTTTTGATGTGGACTTCCATTTACTAATATAACTTTCATAGTTTTCAATCTCCTTTATTATTAGAAAATATATCATTAACACCTGCCATATTTATTTTTACCTATCCAATCGCATTTGTTTTATAATAGAACCATAGCTGCGGATAAATAAAAAGATTGTCAGCACTGTAGCAATTACGTCTGTTAATGGCTGCGAGTACCATAAACCATCTGTGCCAATTAAAAGCGGCAGGAAATAAATTGTTGTAGCGGATATCAATATTTGATATGAAATGTTGAGAAATATTGCTGGTCTGGCTTTGCCCGTCATCATCATAAACCCTGAACCAACCGCCACAAAGGAAGCAAGTGGCATTAGAACTGTAAATTTACGCAGCCCGTATGTTGCAATTGCAGCAAGCGCTTGGTCTTTTATGAAAAGGTTAATCCAGTATTGTGGAAGTAACTGTGCCAGGACAAGTCCTGATGCTAAGATAACCACGTCCCATATAAAAGATAGTTTCAAAGTGTCGAATGCCCTCTTATAACTTTTCTTTGCGAAGTTATACCCCACAATGGGCTGAAACCCCTGGCCAAGACCATATACCCCCATCATAAATAACTGAAACACAGAGCGTATTGCAGTCATTGCACCAACATAAACCTCACCTCCATATTGCACGAGAGCATAATTGCCAATTAATTGTGCAACGCTGACTGAAAGCTGGTTTGCGCAAGGAACGCTCCCAATCTTTATGATCGATTTCAATGTACTGATGTCTGGACGCATGGTTTTTCTTGAAAGTCTCAAGGTAGGTTTTCCCTTCCAGAAATAAAACAGACCGAGCATGGTGGAGGTCGCTTGGGAAATGACGGTAGCTACAGCAGCTCCCTGTATTCCCATACCTGATCCAAAGATAAATACGGCATCCAGGATAATGTTTAGGACACATCCAACCAAAGTCGTTACCATTGAAAATGTGGGGTTCCCATCTGAACGAATAATAATTGGAAATGTGAAACTAAACATACTAAAAACTGTGCCAAGTACAATTGTATTGATATACTCTACCGCATACAAAGCAGACTGACCTGTAATCTTCAATACATTAAAAATTTGTAATTTAAAAAGAAAGAATGTAACAGTAATAACTACACTGGTAATTAGCACATACACAATTGCATTTCCTGCAGCCTTTTCCGCCTCTTCCTTTTTTCCTTCACCAAGACGTATAGAGATTGTAGATGCAGCGCCAAAGGCAATTAAAGCTGAGAGTGCCATAATAATAGTGGTTATGGGCGCTGTCAGCCCAACCCCTGTAAGACCCAGCACACCAGCCTCCGGGATGTGTCCAATAAATATTCTATCCACCATTTGATACAACGCACTAACAACAAGACTAAGTGTGGCAGGTATTGAATATTGTGCCAACAATTTGCCGACAGGTTTTTGTTCCAAATCATTGATTTTATCCATAGTTCCCTCCTAACATCTATATTAAAGACATATAATATCTTTAATTATGGCAAAAAATTTCTCAATAAAATTCTTCTTCTTTTTCCACTGACAAAGAACGTTACTTGTTTATAGTATCTGCTAATTTATTCTGACGCAGAAAATCCTCCATCAACTGATTAGTCTGTGCCATTACTCTGCGGATACCGCACTGGCTCTCTTTATCTTCGTGTACTGCGCATGTAAAGAAACTGGTATTGCCTTCTATCGCTAAAATTACATCAAAAAATGTTATTTCCTGAGGATCCCTGTTGAGTATATACCCACCCTTTACGCCAGATGTAGAACCAATTATCCCTGCTTTAGAAAGCTGAGTTAATATTTTGGAGAGATAGGTGGGTGAAACGTTAAATTGGTTTGCCAATACATGCACACTAATATTTTCATCTGCGCTATGCTCTATCAAATATGCAACTGTGTGCAAAGCGTAATCGGTAGCTTTCGTATGCTTCATATCACCCCTCCTTTCTGTCTATTGCAGACATTTAATATCTTTAATCATATTCTGCTGAATAATAAATGTCAAGTAATTTTTTGATCTTGGAGTTAATTGGTTATTGGTATAATAAAAAGTGGGAGCTATTGCTCCAATAGATTATTCATCTATTATTGCAACAGCCCCTTTTGATCACATGATTTACTGAATCCCTTTCATCATGGCATTTACAATATCAGGGTAATAAAAGCTGCTATTATTTCTGTCCAGCAGTCCAAACAGTTCCCCTTCACCACTTACGGCACCATTATCCCACCAGATACAGGGGATCCCTTTTGCTCTGGCTGATTTTACATAGTAATATGCCCAATCGGCACGCTGTTTTAAATTATTTTTATTCATTGCACCAAATTCACCAAGAATAACCGGATAACCTTTGGAAATGAAATAGCGTTCAATACTGTCCATCAGATAAGTAATGGCTCCGGTATCTGCCTGGTTATCAGGGCGCCACTCCGGAGTTCCGGTAATGTTCAGGGCAAAGTCATAAGGAGTATAAGCGTGTATGGAGATAATGATTTTGTTATCGTTTGGTATAACAAAGTTATCCCAGGCATTTGTGGAAGAAGTAGCAGCATAAGGCGGTATCATCAGATGTCTGAAAGGGTTGTTGCCGCCGGAACTGCGAATGGTCCTTATAAAAGCAGCATTAAAACGATTAACTACTTCCTGGCCTTCTCTGTTTCCGCCGTTCCATTCGTCTGCCGTACCTTTTTGCCGTGGTTCGTTGAGACCTTCAAAGATCAGATGCTCATCATAATTTTTAAATCTTTCCCCAATCTGTGCCCAAACCTTTGTAAGAATCCTGGTGGCAGCAGCTTCATTTGCGTAGGAAGGAAAATGCCATTCCTCATGATGAAGGTTTAAAATAACGAACATTTTGTTTTGAATGCCATAATCCACAACCTCAACAACCCTGTTAAGCCATGCAGGATCAATGGTGTAATTTGGTGCAGGTCCAAGGTGCTTTTCCCAGGTAGTTGGAACTCTTAAGGTATTAAAGCCGCCTGCCTTGATTTTATCAATCATGGCTTTATTTGTTTTTGGATTGCCCCAGGACGTTTCGGAAGAAAGGCCGTAACCGTCTGTTGCATCCAGGGTGTTTCCTAAATTCCAGCCGATACGAATTTCCCTGACCAGATCCCGGGAAGAGATATTACGGATGGAAGAAGGACCGCTTGCTTTTTGTGCGTTGGTCTCATTCATAAGACCTGTCTCTTCAGATATAATACTTGTTGTATTCCTGTTATTTGTACTCATATACCCTCCTATAAAAAAATATTTTTTACTACAATTGGAGAGTAACACATTTTGTATTCGTTTAAAATGAAATTAGATGCAATAAATATATAGAGAACAAATGTTCTTGACAAAAGGCGCCATACTGCCCATAATAAAGTAAAAGAGATCAGAATAAGCCCTGTTTATCTGACTGAATACGGCACAACGTATGGAGGAATAGGAAATGGATTTATTTGATTATATGAGAAAAAATACGATGGAAAAAGAATCCCCTCTTGCTTCCAGGCTTCGCCCATCCACCCTGGAAGAAGTGGTGGGACAGCAGCATATTATTGGAAAAGATAAGCTTCTTTACCGGGCCATTAAAGCGGATAAGCTTGGATCAGTGATATTTTACGGACCTCCGGGAACTGGAAAAACCACTCTTGCCAGAGTTATTGCCAATACAACCAGTGCAGATTTTAAACAGCTGAATGCGACTGTGGCCGGAAAAAAAGATATGGAAGAAATCGTGAAAGAAGCTAAGGATTCTCTTGGGATGTACGGAAAGAAAACCATTCTTTTTGTAGATGAGATTCACAGGTTTAACAAAGGACAGCAGGATTATCTTCTGCCATTTGTAGAGGACGGAACATTAATATTAATCGGCGCAACTACGGAAAACCCATATTTTGAGGTAAATGGTGCGCTTCTTTCCCGTTCCCGGGTATTTGAACTGAAAACATTGGAAAAAGAAGATATAAAGACACTGATTCACCGCGCTGTTTATGATAAAGAGAAGGGAATGGGCGCTTATAATGCAGTGATTGATCCGGATGCAGAAGATTTCCTGGCAGATGTGGCAAACGGCGATGCCAGAGCTGCGCTGAATGCAGTGGAACTTGGTATTATGACGACTGAACGCAGCGTCCAGGATGGGATAATCCATATTGACATGGAAGTAGCTCAGGAATGCATTCAGAAACGTGCGATCCGATATGATAAAGACGGAGATAACCACTACGATACCATATCTGCATTTATTAAAAGCATGAGGGGAACAGACCCTGATGCTGCTGTTTATTATCTTGCAAGAATGCTTTATGCAGGAGAGGATATAAAATTTATAGCCAGAAGAATCATGATCTGTGCGTCCGAGGACGTGGGGAATGCAGATCCCCAGGCTCTTGTGGTGGCAGTAGCGGCTGCACAGGCTGTGGAACGGATTGGACTTCCTGAGGCTCAGATTATTTTATCCCAGGCAGTTACCTATGTGGC
>SVDS01000106.1 GCA_015057715.1 Paenibacillaceae bacterium | reverse complement strand
CGGTTATACTCATCCATTGCGGTTTTTCTGGCAGCTGCCCGGTCTTTTGCGTTCTTTAAATCCACTTCCAGCACCCGGTCATAGCCCAGACCTCCCACTGTATCCTGCATATGCTGTAACGCAGAATCAAATTCGGCCTCATCCGCTGCAAAGACCATTTTCCAGGAATCATCCACAATTACTGCCTTGCACTGTCCCCGCAGCGTTGTGATGTCGGAGCTCTCCTTCGGCTGAATATAGGAAGTGCCTGGTGCTACCGCAAGAGCTCCTTTCTTTTCCAGTAATTCGATAGTTGTTTTTGCCCCTTGTGCATACGTCTGCCAGTCAGTATCCAGCGGTGTATGATTCATTTCAAGCACAGAACTCCACATCGTGGTTAAATAAGGCTCATTCGTCAGTGGGTCCGTATCCACCAATGCTAACGGTTTATAATTCAAAGCGCTCACACCGTCCTTCCAGCTGCCGCCTCCCCACTCTTCCGGCACGGGCACATCATTGTTGGGAAGAGCCTTCCAGCCATAATCCGTATAAACTGCCTTTTCGTCTTTCATCTCCCAGGTCAGTCCCTTGGGACCTGCGGCGCCGTTGGCCTGCCCTAACAGTTCCATTCCCTCCGGAGAATACATCCAATCGATAAAATCTGCAAGGCGCTCCGGGTCTTTCGTCTGACTGCCGATGGCAATAACTGCCTTACCGTTGCCCATAGAATAACAGCCATCGGTATAAGGTGCCATGTCTTCAATGAAAGCAGGCATGATGCCTTTTCCTTCTTCCTTTCGTTCCCGTGTATTATAGTAGCTCTGCCCCTGCCAGGACCATAAGGAGGTAAGCACCTGACCATCACGGTATTTATCCGATAAAATATCATAGTTCTGAGTTGTGGATTCCGGATCGATCAGCCCTTCCTGATTGGCATTAAAGAGAAAATGCAGCGCTTTTACATAATAACTGTCTGAATCAACGATATTCTGGAAGTCACTTCCATCGTATTTTTCCATTACAAACCCTATTTCCTGATAACCATATAAAGAGGCATAATTCTTGGCAATCACCATCATGCTGTCATCCCAATCCTTAAACAGAGAAAGGGCATAAGTTTTCTTACCAGAATCACTCTTAGGTATCTGCTCCTGCAGCTGCTTCATCACAGGTATCATGTCTTCCAGTGTTTTCATTTCAGGGTAACCGATTGCCTTGTATCCGTCCCAGCGAAGGTAGGGTGCCACCAGCGGCTCAATTCCTTCTGCAGATACTTTGGGGGATTGATTGGAAATTTCACTGGGAATGGCATAAATGCCCTCCTTCACCAACCCCTTATTCATATTTAAAATTGCATCTTCATAATTTTTATATACATTTTTATCTTTTAAAAGCGGAGCCATATCCATTAAAAGTCCGGCTTTTACCATATTTTCAAAACGGCCGCTCTCGGTTTTAGTAATTATTAAATCTCCTAAATTACCAGCTGCGGAACGTGTCTGGAACAAGGTATCTCCCCCGCCTGCCACATTGGGAGCAATGATATTTAATTCCATATTGAATTTATCTTTTACAACTTTTGCAAACCATCCGCTCTGGATTCCCTGATAATTTGCAAGCGTATCAAATACATCCACTGTAATTAATTTATCATAGCTGCTGTTGCCTGTCGTATTTTCTACAGACGCCTCTTTTTTGCACCCAGCTAATACAGCGATGACAGCCAGGACTGCACACAGGATCACACTGATCTGTTTCTTTCTCATCTTACCTCTCCTCTTTAACCTTTTATAGAACCAATCATAATTCCTTTTACAAAAAACCTTTGGAATATGGGATAAATAAATAAAATCGGAAGCACTACAATCACCGAAACCGTCATTCGTATGGAGGATGGTGTCTGCCTGCTGGCAAGAACTGCCCCGCTGATTGCACCTGTCCCTCCGTTTCTCACCATTGCCGCCAGGGAGCTGGCCTGATTAATGTATGTGTATAACAGATACTGCAGAGAATACAGTCTTTGATCCGTTACATAGATTAACGTATCCTGAAACGAATTCCATTGAGAAACCGCTGCAAAAATGGCCACAGTCGCCATAATCGGCTGAGCTGCTGGCAGAATGATCCTTGCAAATACAGTAAAAATTCCAGCCCCGTCAATTTCCGCTGCTTCCTGCAGGGATTTTGGAATTGACTCTATATAAGTTTTTACCAGTATAATATAAAACGGCTGTATGATGGTGGGGATTACATACACCCAGAACGAATTAGTCAGATGCAGTGTCTTCATGGTAATGAACATGGGAATCAGACCTGCATTAAAGTACATGGTAATCACAAAAAAACGATACCAGAATTTCCGGTGCCACATTTTCTCCTGTGTAAACAGAAAGCCTAAATAAGCCGAGGCAAACACGGTACATGCAGTTCCTAAAATCGTCCTGGCAATAGAAACCCCGGCAGCTGCAGAAAGTCCACGCAGTCCCAGCACCTGTTTGTAGTTTTCCAGATGGAATCCTTTTGGCAGGAAATTAATGAATCCGTTGGCACTTAAATCATTGGCGCTGATGGTGTTGATAATCATGTAATAAAACGGATATGCACAAATCAGTGTGATGATTCCGAACATCAGATAATTGACAATGTGAAAGGTTCTTTCTCTTACTGTCACGGCTCTTCCCTCCTATATAATGGCTTCCCCTCTGGTTTTTTTTGAAACAAAATTTACAGTAAGCAGCAGGGTGACACTGACCAGGCTCTTAAGCATACTGATTGCAGTTGCCAGTGACAAGCTGCTACCTGTCATACCCACGTTATATACGTAAAGATCCAGTACCTGGATATGCGTCTTATTAAAAGAATTCTGGAATACATAATACTGGTCCATACCGTTATTTAAAAAATTGGCAATTGACAGCATTAACAATACAAAGAACGTAGGAAGCAGACATGGAATCGTAATGTGTTTCATCAGCTGAAACCGATTGGCGCCATCCACACGGGCCGCATCGTAAAGCTGGGGATCAATCCCTGCAATTGCAGCCAGATACATGATGGCTCCCCAGCCAAGCCCCTTCCAAAGATTCCACATCGTCATCCACAAGTACGTATGTGTATCACTGTCAAGAAATTTAATTGGTGCCTGAATCATACCGTGACCAGACAAAAAGTTATTGACCATTCCGCTGTCAGTAAACAGGCAGAACGCCACCGAATATACCAGCACCCAGCTGATGAAATTCGGCAGAGTCGTCAGCGTCTGCACAAGATTTTTAAACCACTTGCATTGTATTTCGTTTAAAAAAACTGCAAATCCCATAGGCAGAATTGAAGTTGCAATGCCAAGAAGACTCATAGCAAAGGTATTCTTCATAACCTGTACCATCTGTCCGATCTGTGTCTTGTTAGCAAACAGGGTTTTGAACCATTTCCAGCCAACAAAGTCGCATTGTGACAGCTTTAACGGAGGCTTGTAGTCAAAAAATGCGTAAATCCAGCCATAAAGCGGGAAATAAGAAAATAGAAAACATAGAATGATAAATGGCAGAATGCAATAGAACAATCTGCGGCTCTGGACCGTGCTTCTTGGAGTTTTTCCGGCTGATAATGATCTCATAGTCCATATTTCCTCCTGCTTCTTACTTTAATAATACTATTATAGTAGAAGGGAGTCTCTGAGTTAACCATCAAAATCAGAGCAAAACTGCCCCACTTTTTAGAGATATCAAAAACACAGAGTGAAATTCCACTCTGTGTTTTATTTGCTGCTTATTAAAGATGAATATCCGCATAATTCAGATAACAATTCCAGTCATATTCATCCATATCGTGATTTCCTGTCTTATAATGATGCCCGATCCTTCCCTGATAAAGCGGCTGCTCCGGTAAGGGCTTTTTATTGGTCTCCAGTCCCTCAATTCCAAACAGGCGATACACCGCATCCGCCTGCACCAGAGACTCAAACTGTCCCTCCGGATCTGCCCATTTATCAAAGGTCTTGGAAGAGGTATAGATCAGCCTTGGAGCGATTAACCCCAGCAGCATATGCTGGTCAAAGGGAAGTGTTTCTTCCTTATCGATATACTTTTGATAATTTTTGCTAAACCAGTATGGAAATCTGGTTAAAATGTCTTTAATTCTCTCGCCCTTTGCTCCTCTGGACAGCGCATCTCCGCTGTTTCCTGCACAGCTGCTGACAGCCATGGCAAAGCGTTCGTCCTGAGCCGCCCCCCAAAGAGCCGTTTTTCCGCCCCTGGAGTGTCCCACCAACGCCACTCTTCTCTCATCGATCAAAGGCTCTGTCTCAAAGTAATCCATGATACGGCTTGCCGCCCAGGACCAGGCGGTAATTGCTCCCCATGCATCGTCAGGCCTGTTGGTTACATACTCCGGAAACAGCCTTGAAAATCCAGTTGTAAAGCCTTCCTCATAATCAGGGGATACCTCCTGGGTACGGAAGGCAGCACAGGCATATCCTCTGGAAATTATAGTCTCAACCGGATAAAAGGGGCTTAAAAAATGCCTTGCAGGGTCGCTGTCCTTAATCCCACGATTGCATACGGTCACAAACGCAGGCACTGGCTTTATAGCACCTGTAGGGATGAAAACAACGAAACAGAAGCTAAAATGAATTCCCTTCCGGACAGCTAACACCTCCACGGTTTTTCTTACCGCTCTCCCCTGAAGAATCTCCTCAGACTGCCTGGAATCAGCAACCCGGATATGAAGTTCCATATCGCTTACATCCGGCAAACGACCGTATTCCTCTTTCTTAAACAGCTCAAGCAGCTCTGGTCTGCGTTTTCTCATCCATATTTCCCAATCTGTCACCTCTGTTCCATCCAGGCAAGTCAGAACAGAGGGTACGTTTCTTTTATTTTCTGGCATCTTCATTGGCATCTCCTTCTTTCTCACTTACTGTAAAGTTTGATATCACTTGGTGCATAGCCGAATTGTTTCTTAAACACCTGGAAAAAATAGGAGTAATCACGGTATCCCAGCATATGTGCCACCTCATTCACCCGGTTCTGTGGGTTCTTAAGAAGAATTCTGGCATTTTCCATTTTTACCATGGTGACGTAATTAACAAATCCAACCCCTGTCTCTTTCTTAAAACACTTGCTGAAATAAGAGGTGGATATTAAAAGCTCCCGGCAAATATTTCCCAGAGAAATATTATGGTTAATATGCTTATCAACGTAATCCAGTGACTCTGAAACTGCAGTGGAATACTCCTGGCTCTTCTGCCTGATAAAGCGGATCCGTTCCTCCAGAGTATCCGGCGTTTTTTCTGCTGCGACCCGTTCTTTCTTCATAATTGCCCCCACGGCCTTTTCCAGCGCCTGTTCCATCTCTTCGGTCATCACAGGCTTTAAGAGAAAATCGCTGGCTCCATACCGGATTGCCCGCTGCGCATACTCAAACTGATTGTATCCGGATATAATAATAAACTGCATGTCCTGTCTTTGCTGCTTAATCTTTTCGATAATATCCAGCCCGTTAAATCCCGGCATCTGGATGTCGATGATTACAATATCCGGATTCTTTTTATGAATCAGCTCCAGACCTGCAATCCCGTCATAAGCCACCCCTGTCACCTGGCAATGAAACGATTCCCAGTTAGTGGCTTTCACAATTGCTGTTACTGCTATTTTATTATCATCTATTACTACTACCGAGTACATAACGTTCCCCCTCCCCTTACTATAATAAAGGAAACTCCAGTCTGACTTCTGTATAATGAAGATACTCTGATTCGATCCATACACCGTAATCAGGTCCATACATCAGCTGAATCCGATCCTTTACATTCTTAATTCCAATCCGTTTTTTCGCTTCATTGCTCTCAAACAGTGTTGAGATCTTTTCCGCAGGTATTCCAAGCCCATTATCCCATACTTTTATAACAAGCCTTTCTTCCTCACTATAAACGGAAATACGGATTGTACAAAGTCCAATCTTGGGCTCCATCCCATGAACAAGTGAATTTTCTACAATCGGCTGTAAAATGCAACTGGGAACCATCATATCAAGAAGTAAATCATCTACCTCCCACTCCACTTCCAGCCTGTCCGGATAGATATTTTTATAAAGCTCTGTATAATTTTTTATGTACTCCATCTCTGCATTTAACGTGCAGGTATTCTTGCTTCGCTCTATGTTTCTTCTGAAAAATCTCGCCAGCAGACCGATCAGCCTGCTTACCTGCTTATCTCCGTTAATTTGTGCGATTCCATGAATGGACTGAAGTATATTAAACAGGAAATGGGGATTGATCTGAGCCTGCAGTTCATGATATTGAAACTCCAGCAGCTTATATTCATTCTGCTGCTGTATCTCCTTCGCACTGCTGATCTGATCCATCAAAGACTGTATGTTGCCCGCCATCTCACTGATATGTTCTGAGATGAGATCCATCTGATCGCCTTTTGAAAACGATGTGGGCTCCAGTTCAAAATCACCTCTTGATACACGCGTAATGTTGCTTAGCAGAATCCGGAGATTGCCTGCCATATTACCAAACATCAGCCACAAAAAGATGATAATCAGTACAAAGATAAAGAGTCCGATAAAAGATACAAAATAAAGCAAATCAGAAAACCGGCTGTTCTTTGCCTTTAGATCTACCTCGTGTGCAATTTTAATTCTTCCCCGGCTGACCTGATATTCGGCATATAAATAATTGTCCTTTTCTTCTCTGTGGTCTGCCCCTGCTTTTAAGCGATCTCTTTCACTGGTGGTAAATAAAAGATTTCCGTTTATATCATAAAGTGCAAAATTTCCCACTTTACTGCTGTCTATATCCTGAAAAATCTCTTTTAAAACCGTATTTTTAAGCTCTGCGATCACACAGCCGCTGAATTTCATGGTAGTCTCATCGAATAAATAACGCATCAGGACAATTCCATCATTACTGGCACTCCTGGTCCATATGGTATTGCCCGGTCGATGAGACACATCCTCTTTGTTATCATAATACAGCTTCAGAACAGATTCTTCACTGGGTCTTCCCTCTCTGGGTCTGCCGTCCCTGCATGCCAGATAAACGGTATCGGAACGATCGATTACAGACACCCAGTTGATGTCGTAATTGGTACTAAGCATTTCTTCCAGCTGTTTTCTCAATCTGGGCTTTAAAAACGGGTCAACTGCTTTATCCGAACCTGTAACCGTCCGAAGCATGGGAGTCAGACGCTGATTCGTTGCCGTTAAAGGAATGGTACCCTCCATGAGTTCCGTTAAAGAGATATCTACATTCCTGCAAATCTGTTCCGTTAATGTGTCGGACTGATAGGTCAGTTCTGTCTTAAACCATTTGCATGTCACGTGGTAAATACAAATGAGAGCCGCCAGAAATGTAAGTCCCAGCAGTGCCGTCACTGCAATCATTTTAAAATAAAGCGTCTTCCTGAACCGGATGCGTTCTTCTGCAGATTCCATAATATAACCCCCTCGTCTTTTCCCACTATAGCAACTTGGCAAAAGAATGTCAACGCCGGATCATAGGCAGATTTAACCAGCTTAACCTTTCACCGCACCCTGGGTAATGCCCCCGATAATATATTTTTGCAGCATTAAATATAACGCTAATATGGGTATGACTGAAAGAATAAAGAGGGCAAATGCCAGCCCCAGTTCAATGCTGTTCTCACCAAAGAAGAAATACTGGGTCAGGGGTATGTTGCGTACCTGTTTCTGCTGAAGTAACGTCAAAGACATCTGAAAATCGTTCCATACATTCAGTGCGTTTAATACGATGGATGTTAAAACTATAGGTTTCATCAGAGGAAATACAATCTGAAAGAAGACGGAATACATGCCTGCACCGTCAATAGAAGCAGCTTCTTCTAATTCCTTTGGAATACTTTTTACAAAACCTGATACCAGCAGCACTGTAAATGCAATCTGAAAACCAATCTTTGCAAAAATAAAGCCGTGAAGCGTATTTAACAGCTTCCATCTGGTCATATCAATGTAGAGCGGAGTCATAATAGACTGAAACGGAATAATCATGGCGCCTACAAAAAGATAATAGATCAGATTATAAAACCGGTTGTTTTTTCTGGCAATGATATAAGAAGCCATGGTACAGATCAGTGTTATGAATATAACTGCCAGTACAGTTGTAACCAGACTGTTTTTCAGTGCCAGGCCAAAATTAGAAGTTTCAATGGCTCTGGTAAAATTGTCCCAGTGGATGGTTTTTGGAAATGCCAGACGGTCTGTTACCATCTCCTGCTTGGATTTTACAGAATAGATCAGGGCAATATAAAACGGGCTGATCACAAGCAGTGTCATTGCCAGTTTTACAATGACAGACAAAAAGTTCAATTGTTTTTTATTCATCAGATCTCCACCTCCCTGGCTCTTAAGGTTTTTGAAACCAGCGTGCTGACTACAAAAATGGATATGGTAAATACCACCGCAATCGCCTGTCCGTAGCCTGCTTTAAAGTATGTAAACAAGTTGTTGTAAATTAACATTGCCACCGTTTCCGACGCCCTCCCGGGACCGCCTGCGGTTGCTGCCATGGGATAATCAAATACCTTCATTCCCCATGCAAGTAAAAGAGTAAAATTAGCAGTGACTGCCGGAGCAATCATGGGGAACGTGATTGCTTTGAATTTCTGCCAGGATGTGGCTCCCTCTAACTCTGCCGCCTCATAATAATCTTTCGATACTCCCTGAATTGCCGCAATGTATACCACCATGCAGTACCCTGCATCCCGCCATACAGATATCACTGCAAGACCGATCATAACCCACGTTGTGCTTCCAAGGGGGCTGGCTATTCCAAATTTGTCATAAAACACATCACTGTACACATACCGCCAGATATAAGAGGACAGCACAAGACTGAGGCAGTAAGGCATAAAAATACAGGTTCTCAAAATATTATTTAGTTTTGATTTCTTTGATATCATCAGGGCAAACAGCAGACCGAGCAGATTGGAAAAAACCATTGTAACGGCCGTAAACAGCAATGTATTCTTAACGGCATTCATTACATTTGCATCCTGAAAAATTCTGATGTAATTTTTAAGTCCCACATATGCCTTGTTTGGACTCATTCCATCCCATTTGGTAAAAGAGATGGGAAAACCCTGCAAAAACGGATATGCTACAAAGATTGCAAACATAACCAGGGCTGGCATAATAAAAGTAAACTCCTGAAGCTGTTTTTTCATTTTTCGGTTCATACTGCCTCCAACTTGGATATAGAAAAGTCAGGGAGTCATATAGCTCCCGCTACACTGCCACCCTGACTTTCTGATTTTATGTCATCACTTCAAAAACTATTGTCGAATGGATGCGATCTCATAATCAATGTCCTGGAGTAACTTGGTAACATCACGCTTGCTGTCATCTAATGTGACAAATTCCTGAAGTTTGGTGCGGAACGCGGTGCTGTACTCAGATGTATAATCCGGAACCTGACTCTTAGATACTATCATATCGTTATCGATATAAGATTTGATTTCCTTAATGAATTCATCGGAATCATCCGTTGACACATTTACATTGCTTGTCATAAGCTTTGCTGTCTCCATCCAGATCTTGGAAGACTGCTCATTGGCGAAGAAGCTCAGTAACGCCATTACTTCGTCCTTATGCTCGGTCTGGGAAGATACAACAAATACATCGTCAATACCAACCCAAAGCTTATTATCCTCCGGTTTATCGGACCATGGAGTCGGGAACATACCAAATTCTCCATCAGGGCTTGCAGCCATTACATCGCCCATGAGCCATCCGCCATTCATATACATCGGTCTCTGACCTGCTGCGAAGTTCTGAATTCCCTGTGTCTGGTCAACAGCGGTATCTCCCGCATCTTTATAGGATGCAAACTTGGAGAACATCTCCATTGCGTCTTTCACCACTGCATTATCAGATAATTCTTTGGTTCCTTCCTGGGAATCTTTCCAGACTGTCTTATTATCGGTACCAACAGCCATAGAAGTAAAGAAAGAATCTAACTCATGGAATACACCATGAATGAAATTGTATGGATGAATAAAGGGGTTAATTCCTTTTTCTTTGAAAGTATCAGCTACCTTAAAGAATTCTTCTCTGGTCTTCGGAACCTCAACACCCGCTTCTTTAAACATCTTTTTATTATAGAAGCATGCCTTAACCTGTGCATCCATAGGGAAGCCGTAAACGCCTCCGTTTACAGTACATTCATCTTTTAACATAGGAAGTACATTTTTCATGCACTCTTCATTGGAAAGGTCCATGAAATATCCACCATCTACGAATTCTTTCATGGTCTGTGGTTTTCCAAACATGATGTCAGGAGCTTCTCCTGCTGCTATGTAGTTTTTATAAGTTGCAACATAGGAAGAGGAGGCTACTACCTCTACTTCAACGTTGATGCTGGGATATTCTGCTTTAAATGCTTCCAGCATGGCATCCAGTGCATCTCGTTTGGACTGCTCTCCCATATAATGTACCAGTCGCAGTGTTACGGCATCCCCTCCCGCAGCCTGCTTGCTCTGGCTTTCTGATTCCTTTACCTCCGCTTTTGTGGTCTCCTCGGTTGCTGCCACGGTGGTTTCTTCTTTGCTGCCTTTTGAACATCCGGTGGCAGTAGCAGCCATCAGACCAGCGAGTAAAAGAGCAGAAACCCGCTTCAAATACATTTTTCTCATAATACATCCTCCTTGTAGACTATCATTTTTGATGTTGCATGATAGTTATATTTTAGCAGACCAAAGCGTCTGGTTATATATGAATATTTGGCTGTATTATTATATTTTTTGTCATTTTCTGTTATTATGTGACAAAAAAGGACAGATTTTAGTAACTGCAATGCAGATACAAACCGCTGCCCTTAACGCCATTTTCTTCTTAATTCGAAATTCCAGCAATCGCTTCTCTTACATTATCTACACCGATCAGCTTAATCCCATCAACAGCCCCCATCTTATCCAGGGAAATCCTTGGCAGGATGCAGGTATGAAATCCCAGTTTCTTTGCTTCATTTACCCTCTGTTGTGCCATGGAAACAGCTCTTACTTCTCCGGATAATCCCACCTCACCAAATATGATGGTTTTGGAATCAATGGCCCGATCCTTCATACTGGAGACAATCGCCATAAGAATTGCCAGATCCAGCGCAGGTTCATTCATTCGTAGCCCGCCGGTGATATTGACATAAGCATCAAAATGAGACAGATCATAGTGTCCTCTCTTCTCCAGAACTGCCATCAGAAGATTCACACGGTTATAATCTGTGCCAGCAGCTGTTCGTCTTGGCATACCGAAGGCTGTTGGGGTTATCAGTGCCTGTACCTCAATCATGATTGGCCTGGTTCCCTCCATGGAGCAGGCCACTACTGCTCCAGAAGCATCCTCGGGTCTTCCGCTTAACATGAATTCAGAGGGATTTTTTACTTCCGCAAGTCCGCTTTCTATCATTTCAAACACACCGATTTCATTGGTAGAGCCAAACCGGTTTTTTACTCCCCGGATGATCCGGTAGGATGCACTTCTCTCTCCTTCAAAATAAAGAACGGTATCCACCATGTGTTCCAGCACTCTTGGACCTGCAACAACTCCTTCTTTTGTTACATGTCCAACGATAAATATGGCGATTCCTTTTCCCTTGGCGATCTGCATCAGCAGATTGGTGGATTCCCTTACCTGGCTTACACTGCCTGGAGCAGATGATATTTCTTCCCGGAACATGGTCTGAATGGAGTCAATAATTACTACATCCGGTTGTTCCTCCTGTATGGCAGCTTCTATGAGATCTAAATTCGTCTCACATAAAAACAGCAGATCTCCCTTCACTTCTCCGATGCGGTTTGCCCGCAGTTTAATCTGCTTTAAGGATTCTTCTCCTGATATGTATAAAACTTTCTTCTCTGCAAATGCCAGATTTCTGCATACCTGCAAAAGAAGAGTGGATTTTCCGATTCCTGGGTCTCCTCCAACTAAGACCAGAGACCCTCTTACCACGCCGCCGCCCAATACCCGGTCCAGCTCCTCGTATCCCGTTTTCATACGGTCCTGTTCGTCAAGCTGGATTTCAGACAGTCTGGCAGGTTTTATCTTACCGCCTGTCATTCCGCCAGACCCAGTGCTGGAAATCCCCCGTTTTCCGGAAGCCTCCGCTTTCGCTACGGGTTCCTCCACAAATGAATTCCATTCCCGGCAGCCCGGACACTGGCCAAGCCATTTTGCTGATTCAAAACCACATTCTTTGCAAAAAAATGCTGTTGTTTTTCCTTTTGCCATAGGTTCCTCCTGGTAAGACAAAAAATCCGGATCCGAATCTCTTTTGGAAAAAGAGCCGGACCCGGATTTCAGTTACATTACTTTCTTCTGATCGTTACCTTCACTGGTGTTCCTTCGTTCAGTTCCACACTGGCTGACAGCTTCCCGCTCATGTTGGTTCTCATGCCGCCTGCTGCTGCACCATTGACAAACACTTCATATTCGGTATCTTCTGCCAGCTGAACTGTCAGCTGGGCATCCTTATCACCTTCTACTTCAAATTCCACGCCGTCATCAGATACTGCAAACATCTCCACTGCAGTTCCTGGTACAGATTCGTATACAAACATGCCGTTACGTTCAAGCTTGGTTATCTCATAAAATGTCTTTACTTTATATAAATCACCCTCGTGCTCAAAATCCTGTAATTTTGACTTTGTTTCTAATTTGTAATTACCAAAGCTAATTGTACCGTTCTGTTCTGTGCGGATTAATTCTTCAATTACCGGCATTGGTTTGCCCTCCTAGTATTTTCTTTACTTATCCCTGTTGGCGAAGAAAAAGATCCTTTCGCTTGTAGTTATTATACACGAATTGCTGAGAAATGGCTAGCTGTTTATCAGCTCTCTCACAGAAAATTTAAGTCCATCCTCACCAGCCGTAATCATAACTGTATCTCCTGTTTTTACCGTTCCGGAAAGGATTTCTTCCGCAAGCTTATCCTCTAAGCTGCTTTGAATGGTACGCCGTAAGGGTCTTGCGCCGTATTTTTCATCATAACCTTTCTGAATCAGATAGTCCTTGGCTGCCTCATCGATTTCAATTGTAATGCTCATCTGTTCGGAAGTACGTTTCATGATATCCTTCATCATAATCGTCACTATATCTTTCATATGAGTCTTGTTTAACGGATGGAACACAATAATTTCATCAATTCGGTTAACAAACTCCGGTTTGAACAGCTTCTTGACTTCCTCCATAACCCGGTCCTTCATAAGCTTGTAATCCGCCTTTTCATCAGCGACAGCACCAAAGCCCAGACGTTTGGGGGATATGATATTTTCCGCTCCTGCATTGGAAGTCATAATAATTACGGTATTTTTAAAGTCAATCTTTCTTCCCTGTGCATCGGTGATATGACCATCATCTAAGACCTGAAGAAGTATATTGAATACATCAGGGTGAGCCTTCTCAATCTCATCAAAGAGAATTACAGAGTAGGGGTTTCTTCTGACCTTTTCACTTAACTGACCGCCTTCATCATATCCTACGTATCCTGGCGGGGAGCCGATAATCTTGGAGACGCTGTGCTTCTCCATATATTCAGACATATCAACACGGATCAGAGCACTGTCCATGCCAAACATGGCTTCTGCAAGAGCTTTGGAAAGCTCTGTTTTTCCCACTCCGGTTGGTCCCAGGAACAGGAATGAGCCAATGGGGCGTTTGGGATCTTTGAGCCCTACTCTGCCTCTTCTTATAGCTTTTGCCACTGCAGTTACAGCCTCTTCCTGACCAATTACCCGTTCATGAAGAATGGACTCTAAATTTCTCAGACGCTCACTTTCTCCCTCTTCCAGTTTCTTTACCGGAATCTTTGTCCAGGTTGATACAACATCTGCAATCTCCCCTTCATCAACTGTGGGAGTATTAGAGATTTTTTCCTTCTGCCATTTATCACGGATTTTATCAATCTTTTCCCGCTTTTTCTCCTGCTTTTTCTTAATTGCGCCAGCCTTTTCATAGGCCTCTGACTTAATGGCAGCTTCCTTCTGATCTTCTAAAAGTTCAATCTCTGCCTCCAGTTCCTTGATCTCAGAGGGCTCTGTAAAGGTAGCAAGGCGGACTTTAGAAGAGGCCTCATCAATTACATCAATGGCCTTATCTGGAAGAAAACGGTCATTGATATACCGGGAAGATAATTTCACGGCTGCTTTTATGGCGTCATCTGTAATCATAACCTTATGGTGATCCTCATATCTGCCTTTTAAGCCTCTTAAAATACCAACTGCCGCTTCTTCGGAAGGCTCTTCCACCTTAACTGGCTGAAAACGCCGTTCCAGAGCGGAATCCTTTTCAATATATTTGCGGTACTCTTCAATGGTAGTCGCACCGATTAACTGTAATTCTCCTCTTGCCAGAGACGGTTTTAAAATATTGGAGGCATCAATGGCTCCCTCCGCCCCTCCGGCTCCGATGATGGTATGAATCTCGTCGATAAACAGAAGCACTTCGCCGTCTTCAATTACTTCTGCAATTACTTTTTTAATTCTTTCTTCAAATTCCCCGCGGTATTTAGAACCAGCCACCATACCGGATAAATCCAGAGTGAGAAGCCTTTTACCTGCAATTGTTTCTGGTACTTCGCCAGATGAAATCATCTGGGCAAGTCCTTCCACGACTGCAGTCTTTCCAACTCCTGGTTCTCCGATCAGACATGGATTGTTCTTTGTTCTGCGGCTTAATATCTGAATGAGACGTGTAATCTCGGATTCTCTTCCAATTACGGGATCTAACTTTCCTTTTACTGCAAGCTCTGTTAAGTCACGGCTATAGCTGTCCAGAGTGGGAGTACTTCCCTTTCCTTTAGGAGACTTCATAAGCTCTTCTTTATTGGCAGGTGCATCCTCTCCCATGGCAGCTAATACGTCAATATACAGCTTCTGAACGCTGACACCGATGGTATTAAGCAGTCTGGAAGCAACGCAGTCATTGTCCCGGATAATTGAAATAAGAAGATGCTCTGTTCCAATTAAATTGGCTTTAAAGCGGACTGCTTCCCGGTAGCTGTTTTCCAAAACTCTTCTGGCTCCTGGTGTATATCCACCGTCTTCCCTCACTCTCACTGCCTGGTCCGGTGCAATCAGCTGGCTGATCAGGCCAAGAACCTTATCTTCTCTGACGCCGTTTTCAATGAGTACTCTGGCTGCAACACCGCTGCCTTCTTCTAACAGTCCAAGAAGCAGATGCTCTGTTCCCACATAACTGTGTCCCAGCCGTCCTGCTGCCTGCTCTGCCAGATTAATGGCCGTTCTGGCCTTTGTCGTAAATCTGTCTATCATAAATGCAATCCTCCTGTCAATTTAATTCCGGCAGTTCCTTCCGGATGAATTCAGCCCTTGCCATATCAAGCTCCTCTTTATTCAGAGGACGGTCAGAAATCTTTTGTAAACCTGCCGGCCAGATGCCAAGCATCAGGCGATAAACGTTAAACTCTTCCTTTGTATGAATCAGATCATCTTCCAGCCCTGCCATCATCTGTGACAAAAATATCATGGCATCTCTGGAAGTAAGCCTTCTTGCATATTTTAACACGCCATAAGACTTGTAGATCTCATCTTCTCGTTCAACTTTACGCCGCTGCAGGGATAACTTTCTAATCTGCATCTCCTGATTGGTCAGTTGAATGGCGGCCTTTGTAACAGTATCTATAATTTCCCGTTCTGTCTGTCCCAGTGTTTTCTGGTTGGATACTTCATAAAGAGCTCCAAAATTATCTTCTCCTTCGCCGTAAACGCCTCGGATAGCCGCTCCAAAACGCCCCATCTCTCCAATAAGGCTGGAAAATTTGCGTCCCTGGGACAACATGGGAAGATGTACCACGACCGATGCCCTCAGCCCGGTTCCCACATTGGTGGGAAACGCTGTCAGATAACCGTACCGGTCATCAAATGCATATGGAAAACGTTCATTCAGGTAATCATCAATGCTGCTGGCCTGTTCCCACAGCTCTTCCAGATGAAGACCTGTCTTTAAAGCCTGAATCCGGATATGATCATCTCCGTTAAAAATAATCCCTGTAGCTTCGTTTTCTGAAAGCAGGATACCTACCGGTGTCTTTTTGTCAGCAATGGAAGAATTAATTGCCCTTCTTTCTTTCAGTGCCACCCGATCCAGTTCGTTTAAATCACCCAGCATGGAAAAAGTAAGTGGGCTTGAAAGTTCCTCCTCCAAATCCTTTAAACCAAATTCCAGGCGGTGAATCATCTCGCTGCTTTCCTTTTCATCCAGTTTAGAAGGAAATTTATATTCCTTCCAGTTTCTGACCAGGCGGATCCGGCTGCTTATTACGCCAGATCTGCCGTTGTCAGTCTGCTCATACCATTTAAGCATTGCCTTCGTTCCCTTTCCTCAGTTCTTTTATCCGGTCTCTGCAAACTGCTGCAGTCTCGTAATCCTCAAACCGGAGCGCTTCTTTTAACCTGGCATCAAGCTCGCAGAGTTCGTTTCTGCTGCTGTCAGATCCATCTTCATCTGGATCTTCATTCTGGCTTTCATGATCCATCCTTTGGAAAGCCGGTGTTTTTCCTGTATGCATCAGACTGCCCTGGAGCTGTTTGATGCTGTCCTCCATAAGCGGACCAAAGACGCTGTAACAGTCTGCACAACCGAATCGGCTGTCTTTTACAAACTCGCTGTAGCTTGCGCCGCAGGTGGGACAGGCAATCTGCTGCAGTTTATCCGGTCCTTTTTCAGTATCTTCAATTCCAAGAAGACCTGATAACAGCTTGCCAAGAGGAAATTCCCCATCAAAAATAGCTGCATACACACCAAAATCCATTTCTTTTGCACATTGGGCACAAAAATGGTGTTCTTTCTTCACACCATTGACTACTTCCGTATATTGAATATTTGCTTCGCGAATCTTACACTTCTCGCACAACATATAGAACCTCCAATCCAGGGAATCACTGTTATCTCTGGCTTTTTATAAATGACTGAAAAATCTCATCAACCAGCTGGTGAACCTCATCACACGAAATATTTTTGCAGATGCCTCTTGCTAATACAACGCTTAAATCCCTGCGCATCTCATCAAGAACCTGTATTTTATCTACATCAAGGGAAACAACCGCTCCTTTCCGGCGGTCCAGTTTCACAAATCCCTCCTGTTTTAAAACAGAGTACGCCTTATTTACCGTATGCATATTAATGCCTATATTATCGGCCATCTGGCGAACGGAAGGCAAGGGGTCTCCTTCTCTTATACTTTCCGTGGCGATTCCTATGATTATCTGGTTCCGAAGCTGAATGTAAATGGCTTCCTCACTGTTAAAATCAATTTGCAATATCATCTTTTCACCATCTTTCGTTATATCTGTTATACACATAATAGCACACGATAATGCATTTTTCAATATATAATATATGCCAGTATATAAAACTCTGTATTCAAATGGCAAATTTTCTTTTAATCTTAGAAATTTATTATAACAAACCAATTTAGGCTTTTCAATAGAAGAGACTTTACAGGAACCTAGCTTTTTCCCTTTTCTAGAAAAAAATATCTAAAATTTTATGATAAATAAAACGAAAGCACCTGTATAACATGGCGCTCTCGTTGGTATTTTCACTTATTTTATTATTTAGTCATTAAGATCCATGAATTCAAAGTCATCATCGTCATTTTCATTCACTTCTCTGCTTCTTTTGGTATCGCCTGTCCGTTCCTCTGGCTTGGTCTGATGAACCCTTTTTTTCGGCATTAAGTTCTGCTCCATCTCTTCCAGGCTGGACTCTTCCATAAAGTCATCCTCTTCCTCATAAGCAGGGGTCTTGGGGATGAATGTATCAGGCCTGTCCATATCATCTTCTTCAAAATCGGAATAAAGACTTCCTGTCCGTTCTTTTTCGTCGAATTCCTCCCGGCTGTAACGCTTTACGCTTGCAGGCGGAGCAGTCTGTGCTCTGCTTTCCCTGCGGCTTACGGGCTCGTCCTTCTTCTTTCTATCATGGTGTGGTTCTCCAGAATCATATGGCCTTATATCTGAACCGCCGCCTCTTTTGACCAGGAAAATTACTATGATCAGTAATGCCAGTGCCAGCACGCTGATTGCGATTAATATATAAAACTGCAAGTGATAATCCTTAAGCAAATCGCTGTAGGTTTTGGCAAGTTCCACATATTTATCATTGGTAACTCCGGAAGCAAAATATCTCTGAACGGTCTTCTCGGAAAGATCATACCGGTAGAAATTCTTTTCTCCATTCCAGTTCATACCATAGAACAGACAGTATTCAGGTTTTGATTCCGAATCGGCAACCCAGCCGGTTACCTTTATTCCATCAATCTCGATCTGCTGCTCTTTAAAGCCTTCCGGAGCTGCAGTGTCTGTATCAAGAGGCATGATTACAACTGCTTTTTCAGTGGTTTTTACCTCAACAAACTGAGACCAGCTGTCTGCTGCTTCATTATAGATAAAGAATCCGCCGTTACCGCCCTCATCTTTTAAATATAATAAGAGAATGTCTTTTTCAAGACCTTTTCCAGCCATCACCTCAGTTCCTTTATACTGATAGGTTTTGGCTTCAAATCCCTCAGGCAGCGTGGCTTCGTCAAAGGATGAGGCAATGCTGTACACAACATCATGAATGGTTACGGAAGCGGAGCTAAACTGAGCTTCACCAGTCTCCCCGCCTGCATTGGTTGCAGGAGTGGTTTCTCCCCCTTCCGGCTTGGTGACTTTAATCGTATAATTCTTAATCGTCTGACCGTCTTCTGCCGTTACTTTGATAACAACCTGATTCTCTCCGGCCTTTAATCCCTTTTCACCCTGAAGGGTTACATTGGCTCCTGCATTGGAAGCAACTGCGTTGACTACAAGGTCTGCTGTGTCTTTATCAACCTCTGCCGTATAGCTGTCTACTGCTGCAGAAAAAGCGGGAGTTAAGGTTCCTGGTGAAATCTTTAAGGATTTTAATGTGGCATCCTTTGAGGTTGTTGCAGGAGATGTGACTTTAACAGTGGCGCTTCCCTGCTTTGATAATGATATGGCAGCGGAATTCACATCATAAATTTCCTGGGATGTAACACTTATTTTCGCGTTTCCTGCCTTTAATGTTTTAAATTTCAATGTGAAATTAAAGGCTTTCTGATCGGCAGAATTCATGGTTCCAAGTATCTTAATCGCTCCGGCTCCTCCGTTGGCGCTGGTTCCGCTAACAAACTCCAGAATTCCCGGGTCATAAGACAGCATGATTTCTGCTGTCCCAAGAGGTGTATCGCTGGTGACTTTCATATTCACAGTTACATCATTCCCCACCATGACGGAAGGGTCAGAAAATGAAATCTTTGCATCCGATGCCAAGGATACCATGCAGCCCCAGGGACT
>SVDS01000105.1 GCA_015057715.1 Paenibacillaceae bacterium | reverse complement strand
ATAAGTGCGTGGAAGCGGTGACCTCATTTATGGGAATTGTCTATGCCGGCTGTTTTTATACTTTCATAAGTCCCGATCAGCCAGTTGCACGTATTGTCCAGATTCTTGATGTACTAAAAACAGACTGCATTATCACTGGTTCAGAGACTGACGAAAAACTGAAACAGATTTCATTTAAAGGCACCATTTTAGATTACCACAAACTTATTTCTGCCCCAGCTGATCCGGAAGGATTAAAAGCTGTCAGGGAGAAATCACTGGATACTCAGCCATTGTATTGTAATTTTACTTCCGGATCTACCGGAGTTCCTAAGGGAGTTTTAGTAAGTCACCGGTCTGTGATTGATTTTATGGAATATTTCCCTGATCTGTTTGGGATTACAGCGGATGATATACTTGGCAACCAGGCGCCGCTGGACTTTGATGTTTCGGTAAAAGACCTCTATTCTGCCTTTAAAACCGGCGCTTCCATTGTTCTGATACCAAAAAAATATTTTTCCATTCCCACCATGCTTTTGGATTGCCTGTGTGAGTATCAGATTACTACACTGATCTGGGCTGTCTCAGCTCTTTGTATGGTGACTCAGTTAAAAGGCTTCACATATAAAGTGCCAGAACATGTAAATAAGGTTTTATTCAGCGGTGAGGCCATGCCGTCAAGCCACCTGGCTATCTGGCAGAAGAACCTTCCAAATGCCAGATTCGTAAATCTTTACGGACCTACTGAAATTACCTGTAACTGTACGTATTATCCTGTTTTAAGAGTATTTGAACCGGAAGAAAAAATACCCATTGGAACGTCATTTCCCAATGAACATGTATTTCTCCTGGGATCGGATGACAAACTTATTTCAGCCGAAGGGGAAATCGGAGAAATCTGCGTGGCAGGAACCGCTCTTGCCCTGGGTTATTATAACAATCCGGAGCAGACAAAAAAAGCATTCGTTCAGAATCCTTTGAATGATCTCTATCCTGAGATTATTTACCGGACTGGAGATCTTGCTTTTTATAACAGTCACGGTGAACTTTGTTTCTCCGGACGTAAGGATTTTCAGATTAAGCACATGGGACACCGGATTGAACTGGAGGAAATTGAACTGATTTTGAACAGCTATCCGGAAATCAGCCGAGCCTGCTGTGCATTTGACAGCGAAAAAAACCGCCTTGCTGCATTTTACTGCGGGGATTTAGATAAAAAGGAATTGCTAAAACGCATGCGGGAAACACTCCCTTCCTATATGATTCCCAGCCTGTGCATTCCCGTACTTCACATCCCCGTTACTGCAAACGGTAAGATGGACAGAAAAAAATTATTGGAGATGTGTTTATGAAATCAGAAGTAAACGAATCAAAACTCAAGACTGCACTTGATAATTATAAAACACCATTTTATCTCTTTGATACAGACATTCTTGCAGACAGAATCGCGGACATACGATCAGCACTCCCGCCGAAAACCCAGATTTGCTTTGCCATGAAGGCGAATCCGTTTTTAGTAAAGGACATGGAGATGCATGTGGATTATTTTGAAGTCTGCTCTCCCGGTGAATTTCATATCTGTGAACGGGCGGGGATTGATGAAAAACGGATTGTGATGTCAGGCGTATATAAGAAACAGGAGGATATGGAGTATGCCATATCCAGATATAAAGATATTATCTTTACCGTGGAGTCCATGGAACACTGGAAGATTCTTACCACCTGCGCGCTGAAAGAAAAACGAAACATCCGGGTACTTTTACGCCTCACCAGCGGAAATCAGTTTGGAATGGATGAGTCATCCATACGCCGGATTATCATGGAAAACAACTGTGAGTATGTGGAGATCTTAGGTCTTCAGTATTTTTCAGGCACCCAGAAAAAATCAGGTGCAAAGCTTGAAAGTGAATTAATGATGCTGGACCAGCTTTGTGCAGATTTACAGAATCAGTATCAGTTTACAGTACAAAAACTGGAATACGGTCCCGGCCTTCCGGTGTGCTACTTTGAAGGGGAAAAAGATGAGGAAGAAGCCATGCTTCTTTCCCTGTCAAAAGCCATTGAGCATCTGTCCTTTCAAGGTCAGGTCACACTGGAAATGGGGCGTTTCATTGCCGCATCCTGCGGAGTTTATGCAACCAGTGTAGTAGACATAAAAACCAACAATGACCAGTCTTACTGCATCGTTGACGGAGGCATTCATCAACTGAACTATTATGGACAGATGCTGGCTATGAAAAAACCTTTTATCAAACATTACGGCAGCCAGGATGGCGAAGTCAGGGAATGGACCGTCTGTGGTTCTCTCTGCACTTCCAGTGATGTGCTGGTAAGGCAGTACCCGTTTAATGACTTAAAACAGGGTGACCACCTTATTTTTGGAAAAACAGGTGCTTACTCCGCTACAGAAGGAATGTCCATGTTCTTAAGCCGGGATCTTCCTTTGGTACTTCTTTATTCAGAACATGAGCAATACCGAATTGCAAGAGCTTCTTTTGCAACCGACCAGTTTAATTTTTTTCATTCAGAAAGGGGATAAACATATGAACAAATTATTAGAGATTTTAAACGAGATTAACCCGGGGATTGATTATGAGACAGAGACAAGACTGATTGACGACGCTCTTTTAGATTCTTTTTCCATTCTCTCACTGATTCCTGAGCTTGAGGATGCATTTGACGTTTCTATTACTCCGGCTGATATGATACCTGTTAACTTTAATTCAGCAAATGCAATTTGGAGCATGATTAACCGGCTGAAAGAGGATTAATCTATGACCTATACTTCTATCCTTTACCTGTTCATCTTTCTTCCCGGTGTCATGCTTCTTTACCAGCTGGCACCGGGACGCCACCGGTATAAAGTTCTACTGGCGGCCAGCTGGCTGTTTTTTCTTTCTCTCAGCGGAAAATTAATTATTTACCTCCTGATCTCCACTGTTTCCGTTCATCATATCGGTTTGTGGCTTTCTTCCTGTAAAAAGGATCTGAATTTAACAGGAGTATCTGCGGAAGAGAAAAAATCTCTGAAAGCAGCCTGTGCCGTAAAACGGCGGAGAATCTTGTGGCTGGGTTTGGGAATTCAGCTTGGCATGCTGGTAGTCCTGAAATATTCCGGATTTTTCAGTGATAATATCAATCATCTGTTAAAAGCAGTCTCTTATCCCAACCTGCTGCCTGCCATGAAATTTGCTTTACCTATAGGAATATCCTTCTATACCTTACAGGCTGTTTCCTATCTGGCAGACGTATATTATGAAAAAATTCCGGCTGACGACCATCTGGGCAGACTGGCTCTTTATCTGACCTTCTTTCCCATATTAATGGAAGGTCCCATATGCCGCTATTCCCAGACAGCCAATGCGCTGACTGAGGGAAAACCTCTGGAATACAAAAATGTAACCTACGGCTTTCAGAGAATTCTATGGGGACTGTTTAAAAAACTGATCATTGCAGATCGTCTGAATCTGCTTGTGGAGACAGTCTTTGGATCTTATAAACAATACGGGGGCATTGTGGTAATACTCGGTGCCATCCTCTATACGTTTCAGCTTTACGCAGATTTTTCCGGCTGCATCGACATGACCATCGGAACCGGGGAAATCTTTGGAATTACAATTCCGGAGAATTTCAGGCAGCCATTTTTTTCCAAAAGCCCTTCCGAATTCTGGAGGCGTTGGCATATCACACTTGGTACCTGGCTGAAAGACTATGTCTTTTATCCTATTTCCTTAACCGCTCCGGTAAAGAAATTCGGGAAAAATTCCAGGGCAAAATTAGGAAAGCATGTGGGGCAGGTAGTTGCTTCCGCTCCGGCACTTTTTGGTGTATGGATCTGCAATGGTTTCTGGCATGGCACAGGCTGGCATTATCTGTTTTTCGGTATCTATTACTTTGTCCTGATCTTACTGGAGAACTTAACGGAACCTTATGTAATAAAAGCTGCTGAACAATTAAAGATCAACCGGAACAATGTATTATACCGCATCTTCCAGTCTGTAAAGCTTTTAATCATCGTCTTTATCGGTGAGTTGTTTTTCCGGGCGGAAACCATGACAGCCGGTTTATCCATGTTCCAGTCTATATTTACTGGCTTTGACACAAAGGTACTGACCGACGGCTCTCTGTTGCAGCTTGGGCTTTCTTTCGCTGATTATACAGCCGTATTTTTAGGCTTTCTGGCAGTACTGACAGTTGGTATTATACACGAACATGGAATTTCCATAAGAGATAAAATATCCGGATATAAAATTCCGGTACGATGGACTCTGTATTATGGTGCGATTCTACTTGTAATCGTCCTCGGTGCATACGGCGACGGATATTTACCGGCAAAACTTATCTATGCCGGATTTTAAGAGGTGACGGAATGCATGCAGGAAACAAAATAAGAACATTAGCCTTTATTACCGGACTTACGCTTCTTTTATATATCATGTCCTTTCTGTTCCTTCCAGCAAACACCGGAGCAGAAGGACTTTATAAAAAAGCCGGAGGAATCTATAAAGAACCAAAGAATACCATCGGATACTTAACCATTGGAGACAGTGAAAGTACCACCAGCATCTCTCCCATGGAGATCTGGAATACCTACGGATATACTGGCTTTAACTGCGGTGTGCCCGCACAAAGACTTCAGGATACCTATTATCTTCTGGATAAGGTGTTAAATAAACAGTCTCCAAAGGTTGTACTGTTGGAAACCAATGCCTGTTTTCGGGATTTTAAATACATCAATGCTTTGGAAACAATTGTTGATGATAAAACAAAAAAGATATTCCCTATTTACCAGTATCATAATAACTGGAGATATTTCCATTTCTATATGTTGAAAAATTTAAGCGCTGATGTGACAGAAAAACCCTCCCCTGTATATAAGGGCTATCAATATAATAGTAACAGCAAACCTTATATCGGAGGTCCTTACACAGAAGAGACGGATGAGGTTGAAGAAATACAGGATCAGCCCTATCTGTATCTGACAAAAATCAGCGAGTTATGTAAGGAAAAAGGAATCCGGCTGGTCTTATACAGCTCACCTTCTCCAAAATGCTGGACTTATGCAAAACATAATGCAGTGAAACAGTTTGCTGATAAAAATGACCTTGATTACATCGATCTTAACCTGTCTTTAGACCAGTTATCCATTGACTGGAACACGGATACCAGAGACGGCGGAGATCATATCAACTATTACGGAGCAAAAAAAGTTTCTGCCTATATGGGAAGTTACTTATCCGGTTTAAACCTCCTGACCGATCACCGTCAGGATCCCCGGTTTGTGTCCTGGAATAATGAGTTTAAAACCTATGAGACACAAACCATGAAAAGTTCTAAGTAAAAACTGGTCCTGCATGCAAAAATGCTGCAGGACCTTTTTCTATTCCTATTCCTGTCTGTAATAAGTAAGAAAATCCTCTAGTCTGCTGCATGCAGATTTTAACTGCTCCATCTCCGGCAGATAAACCACCCTGAAATGATCTGGCTTCTCCCAGTGGAAACCGCCGCCATGGGTAAGAAGAATCTTTTTATCTCTTAAGAAATCCAGAACAAACTTCTCATCATCATAAATTCCAAACCGCTTTATATCAATCTTAGGAAATACATAAAAAGCCGCTTTCGGTTTTGTTGATGAAATTCCCGGAATCTGGTTTAATGCATCATATATGTATTCTCTCTGCTGGTAAATACGGCCGCCGGGAACCAGAAGTTTCTTTGTCTCCTCTTCCATCTCCAGAGCTGTCTCTATAACAGACTGGGCGGGAACATTGGAACACAGTCTCATGGAAGACAGTAAATTGATTCCCTCCACATAACCCTTTGCAGAGGATTTGTCCCCGCAAAGACTCATCCAGCCACAGCGGTATCCTGCAATTAAATGGGACTTGGACAGACCGTTAAACGTAATCGTAAGAAGATCCGGAGCAAGTGAAGCAATGGATGTATGGACCAGACCGTCAAGAACCAGTCTGTCATAGATCTCATCAGCGAAAATTATGAGGCCATTTTCCCGGCAGAGCTTAACGATTTCTTCCAGCAGTTCTTTGGAATAAAGAGTTCCTGTGGGATTATTGGGATTAATTACAACGATCCCCTTTGTGCGTTCTGTGATCTTGCTTTTAATATCATTGATATCCGGATACCAGTCTGAGGCTTCATCGCAGATGTAATGAACTGCAGTACCTCCTGCCAGAGTGACTGATGCGGTCCACAGCGGGTAATCCGGTGAAGGTACGAGGATTTCATCTCCAGAGTCCAAAAGTCCCTGCATGGACAGCGTAATTAATTCACTGACTCCATTTCCTGTATAAACATCATCTGTTCCCACTTCGTGAATACCTTTTTTCCGGCAATACTTTACAATTGCTTCTCTGGCGGAGAGTAAGCCTCTTGAATCAGAGTAGCCCTCTGTATGGACCAGATTACTGTTCATTTTCATCAGAAGCTCTTCTGGCGCACGAAAACCAAATGGAGCAGGATTTCCTATATTCAGCTTTAAGATCTCGACTCCCTGGGCGATCATTCGGTTTGCTTCGTCCATAACCGGTCCCCTGATGTCGTAACACACATAATCCAGTTTTTTTGATTTTTCAAATTTTCTCATAATAATTTCCCTCTTTCCTGATTTTTGCATAAAAAAAGGCCCCAAGCGTTCATACGCTTAGGGCGAATATACAATCCGTGTTACCACCTAAATTCAGAGAATCCTCTGCACTCCATACGGTACTGACATACCGCGTCCCTGTAACGTGGGAATTCCGTTGAAGCCTACTAGGGATTCTTCCCGTTGGGTTCAAAGCTCCGAGACTGCTTCCATATACTTCAATAAAGGTTCACACCAGCCACCTTCTCTCTGAAATTCTCCGTATACGTACTATTCCTCTTCATTGCCTTTTCACTATTTCCGAAATAATAACACAACAAAATTAAGTTGTCAATACTATTTACAATAACTGATACATTTATCAATCCAGGCTATAATATTCTCCTGCCGCATGATTGCGCCCTGAAGCACAAGAAAATCACCGAACCTGTCTGAATCACGAGGCGGAACTTCGGTGTAGGGTTCATTTTTCTTTTTTAATGTATTTAATCGCTTCACATGCTGGATTCGCTGACTCTCCAAAAGACGGATACTTGTTTCCACATTCATATTACCTGAAAAATACATCCGGAGGCGAAATATATCTTTGGGAGTCTTTTGCATCTTTTCATCCTTATTCAGCCACTTTGCAAAATCCTCGTAACCATCTTCTGTTATTGTATAACGTTTCGCCTCCAGGATTTCTCCGCTTATTTCAATGTCATAGCTGACAAGTCCCTCATCATTTAACTTCTTCAGCTCCGGATAAATCTGACTATGATTGGCATACCAGAATTCTGCCAGCTCATTATTAAATTCTTTTGCTATTTCATAACCGGTCATAGGGTGGCGGCATAACAGCCCTAATATGGCATATTTCAAACTTCTCATTTCATTTTCTCCGATTTTCTTAATTTCTTGTTATAACTATAGCAAAAATGGAAAATATGTCAATATAACAGTATTGTATAAAATATTAGAATTATAAACATGTTTATATTGACATGTTCCATTGATCATGATATAAACATTGTTATAATAATAACAATTAGGAGGAGTAGCATGAACTACAACAAGAAAAGATGGTTGATTCTGATCGCCAGCTGTCTCATTAACCTATGCATCGGATCCTTATATGCATGGAGCGTTCTTTCCGTACCAATGGCAGAGCATTTAGGCCAGATCACAGGGATGAAACTGACTGCCAGAGATTTATCCATTGTATTCGTAATTGCCAATGCAGTAGGTCCTATTACCATGATTACCGGAGGTACCATCAACGACACTCTGGGCCCGAAATTAGCAGTCTTAATCGGAGGTATCATGTTCGGCGGCGGAATGTTCCTATCCGGTTATGCCAACAGCGTAAACTTTTTAATCGGAACATACAGCATTTTACTGGGGTTAGGCCTTGGAATGGTTTACGGTGCCACCATCAGTACATCCATTAAGTTCTTCCCGGACAAGAGAGGTCTTGTAGGAGGACTTACCACAGCGACGTTTGGAATCAGTTCTGTTATTATTCCACCCATTGCTGCCATGATTATATCAACAACAGGAGTTACTTCTGCATTTAAAATTATTGGTGCTGTTTTTACAGTTATTATCTGTCTGGGCGCTTTCTTTATGGAAAAATGCCCTGCCGATTTCGTTCCGGAAGGATATACACCTCCTTCTGCCGGCAAACAGGCTGCCATGAATAAAAACTGGAAAGAGATGTTACAAACACCAGTTTTCTATGTTATGATTGTACTGCTTACCTGCGGTGCATTTGCTGCCCTGATGTTTATTCCAATGGCTTCTCCTCTGGCTCAGAACATCGTGGGAATGTCTGTTGTTTCGGCAACGGCTGCCGTTTCAACTCTTGCCTTATTTAATGTACTTGGCAGAATCCTGGCCGGATCTATCTCCGACAAAATCGGACGAATCAACACCCTGGCACTTGCCTGTGTAATGTCTGTCATCGGCCTGATCATGCTTTACTTCTGTGACAAGGGAGATGTGGTTTTATTCTATATTGCCATCTCTGTCATTGGAATCTGTTTCGGTGCGTTCATGGGTGTTTTCCCAGGCTTTACTGCGGATCAGTTCGGACCCAAAAACAACAGTGTCAATTACGGAATCATGTTTATCGGATTCGCTCTGGCTGGTACCGTAGGACCAATTATTTTAAACAAGATCTTTGCTGCTACCGGAAGCTATAAAAATGCATTCCTGACAGCCATGGTCATCTCTTTAGCCGGACTTGGACTCACATTCGTCTATAGAAGCATTCATAAATCAAAAGCAGCATAAATTGGGGAAAATATAATAAATAAACGCGTCTTCACCAGGCAGCTTAACTGAACCTGGCAGACGCGTTTTTCATATTCATAATTACTACACTTCTTGTCCATCTGCCGGAAATACAATTCCGGCCATTCTCCTTGCCTGAGTCAGAATTTCGCATACGCAAAGAGTATGATCCAGATAGCGGTAACAGGTGGTAAGATCACCGGAAAGAATCATTTTTTCAAACTCCAGGAACTCGCTGATCATTCGATGATTGTAGGAATGATCAGCTACTGTCTCTTCCGATCCGTCATTTAAAATCACACGGCCCCCCTCACAGATATTCGCCGGACTGTCCTGTATCAGATAACCTTTGTCCCCCTGAATAATACAGGAATTTGGTGCACTGCAGTCCTTGGCTCCGGTCAGGGTGCAAAGAAAGCTTCCGTAATCCAGCAAAAGCACTCCGGAGGTATCAATTCCCCTTTCTATATTCGCAAAATAATGAACCGTTTCTGGCTTTCCAAAAAGACCCGCAGCGTAATGGAGGTTATAAATATTAATATCCATCAAGGCACCTCCGGCGCATGCAGGATCAAAGGCAGGAAGCACTTCTCCTTTTTTAAAGCGGTCATACCGCCTGGAATATTGGGAATAGCTGCACCGGACCAGTCTGACGCTTCCAAGAGAAGGAATCAGCTCATTTACTCTCCTGTAATCCGGCTGGTATAAAGTGGTTACAGCCTCAAACAGAAATAAGTGTTTCTCTCTGGCTGTCCGGCTTAAAACCGTGGCCTGCTCTATGTTAGGAGTAAATGGCTTTTCCACAATTACATTCTTTCCTGCCAGCAATGCCTGATATGCATAGGAAAAATGAAGATGATTGGGTAATCCCAAATATACCGTATCCGCTTCGCTCTTTAAAAACTCTTCATAATCCGTAAAAATCTGCCCGATTAAATATTCCTTTCCAAGAGCTCTTGCATCTTCTTCGCTCCTTTTTGTGCTGCAAAGAGATACAATTGTGGTATGCTTCAGATGATGGGCAATGGATAAAAAATCTTTTACAATGATTCCGGAACCGACAATTCCAAGCTTCATAGGCCCTTCTCCTCAACTTTACTTAACTCACCTGTGACAGAATCAATCACAAGTCCATAGACCCGGATCTCTTCCGGAACCAATGGATGGTTACGGATCAGTTCCACTGATTTTTTGATGGATTGGTCTAAGTCTCTAAATCCACCCAGCCAGGATTCAAAATCAATTCCATAATATTTGATCAAATCAATATCCTTCTGCCTGATTCCCCGCTCCTTCATCAGCTCAATCAACTTGCTGCTGTCTGTATATCTGGCCCCGCAATCCGTGTGGCCTATCACCAGAATTTCCCTGACATCCAGCTCATAGATCCCAATTAACAGGCTTCTCATCACGCTTCCAAAGGGATGGGAAATAACCCCTCCTGCGTTTTTAATGATCTTTGCATCTCCATTTTTAAAACCCAGTGCAGCCGGAAGCAGCTCTGTCAGCCTTGTATCCATACAGGATACGATTGCCGTTTTCTTTTCCGGATATTTATTGGTGATAAATTTTTCATAGCTTTTATTTTCAACAAATTCTTTGTTATATTCCAGTATCTCTTCTAACATATTTTGTCCTTCTCCTTACATGAGTCATTCATCATTGGTACGAAAGATTCTCCAGATCACTCCTGTTCCGGGAACGAAGATATTGGGATCCCCTTCAATATTTAAGCCCATATCAACGATATACATGGATTCATTGGGGCCAAACATCAGATGATTTGGCCTCTCAAGTCCGCCTCCCTTGGAAAGGGACGCAGGAAATCCACTCATATTGATGGCAAATGTACTGATGGTTCTTGCCCTCATATCAATTCTGGATATGCGGTGACCCGCACCGGCATAGGATAAGCCGTCACCAACTGCCGTTTTAATGGTACTTCCATACTCTGCTACGTAAACATCTCCGTATGCTCCGAATTTCTGATTATAATTAAAATCAAAACTCATCAGAGTGGAATTGGGCGGAAAGGTTACATAAGGCCTTGGTGGAATGTTTGGCTGATTTTTTAGCAGCAGAGTAGGCTGATAACCGCCTGTGGGAGTGAATCTTGGAGAATTTACCGGTTCTCCGCCTGAATAATCAGGCCAGCCATACCAGACATCCGGCGTTATGTAATAGAAATCATCGGTTGCATTCTCTATGGGTCTGCTTCCTACCGGATTAAACCCGTTATTCACAGCATACAGCTGACCGCTGTTATTAAACTTTAGGTAAGTGGGATTACGAAACCCCCAGGCTACCTGTTCCAAATTGGACCCGTCAAGGTTGGCCCGCAAGATGCTTCCTGACGCTTTGGTATATCTTTTTCTTATTTCAAACTCAATATTGGGAATCCCATAGGGAGAAAAAGCACCAGTAAATGCAGGATCATCGGTAACTGCTTCCGTAAGAATATTATCTGTTGTAAAATTCTGACCGGTCAGTATAACATAATCTCCCGTGTAATCACATAGCAATGGAGAAACCGGTACCCACTCGTTATCATTTCCTACAACGCCGCTGTTGGTAACGGTTCCCTGCCCAAAATAAATCTTATAGTCCGGCGAAAAAGCAACCGGACCATTGTAATGATCTCCGTTGCTTGGCAGACCCATAATAATATTCTGCCTTTTCCCATCCCGGAATATTCTGGTGACGAAACCTCTGTGGGATACATAAAGAACCCCATTTAAATAATTAATTCCGGAAATAGGGGTTACAAAATCTTCCGCAATCAGTTCAATCTCACCATTCACCACTTTTAAAACCTGGGGATTGCCTGTAGACAGGCCGGAGTCAGCTATATAAAGACTTCCCTCTTCATCAAAAACAATGCCTGCCGGTGAATTGAGATTTTCTAAAAACACTTCTATCCCATACCCTTTTACAATATAAATATCAGCAGGGTTTAAATAACGCCTGGGAGCAGGATCGTTGTCGTTACAAGAGTGAATCCTGCTGCCGTTATTCACACGAAACATTCACTTCACCTGGTATTTTTTACTATTATATTCACCGTACCGGAAAATATCAATCCTGTTTGGAACCATCTGATCTGAGTAATGGCATATATGCTTCGTATCCTTCCGCTTTCATCTGCTCTTTTGGAATAAATCTTAAAGCTGCACTGTTGATGCAATAGCGCAGTCCACCCATCTCTTTGGGACCATCTGCAAAAACATGACCAAGATGGGCATCCCCTAATGTGCTACGCACTTCAGTACGGTGTCTGCCAATGGTGTTATCATCAAGCTCCTGCAGCAGATCCTGTGTCAGTGGTCTGGAAAAGCTTGGCCAGCCGCAGCCGGATTCAAATTTATCACAGGATAAGAAAAGAGGCTCTCCGGTTGTCACATCCACATAGATTCCCTCTCTGAACTCATCAAAGTATTCGTTCTGAAAAGGAGCTTCTGTTGCATTGTTCTGGGTCACCTGATACTGGATTGTTGTAAGTTCATTTTTAAGCTCATCCTGGGATTTTGGTTGAAATTTTTTGCTTTTATCCACTGCCAGCTTTGCCTTTTCAAATTTATCCCCGGATATATGACAGTAGCCCTGGGGATTCTTATCCAGATACTTCTGGTGGTACTCTTCCGCTCTGTAATAGTTGGTAAGAGGCAGCCGCTCAATTGCAATCTTCTCTTTGTAATTCCTTTGAAGTTCTTCCACTGATTTTTCAATTACCGGTTTATCCCCTTCGTCAGTATAATAAATGCCGGTTCTGTACTGTGTACCGGTATCACCGCCCTGACGGTTTACACTGACTGGATTGATGACATCGTAATAAAGCTTAAGAATATAGGGAAGCCCTATTACAGTATCCTCATATTCCACTTTAACGGTTTCCGCATGACCGGTATTGTTATGACATACCTCCTCGTAAGTGGGATTTTCCGTTGTTCCGTTGGCGTAGCCTACTTCTGTATTTAAAATTCCAGGAATATTTTCCAAATATTTTTCTGTTCCCCAAAAACAGCCGCCTGCTAAATATATCTCTTTTTTCATGGTGTCACCTTTCTTCTTTCATAGAATCAAATAAATTATATTGCTTCATCAGTTCCAGACAGGACTGAAGAATCTGCGCCGTCATCCCCCAGATCACCCAGTTCTCATACCGGTAAAACAAAATATCCCGGGTTCCTTTCGTCCATGAATACTGATTGCCTCCTGGAATCCATTCATAAGGGAAATCTTCTGGAGTTTCCGTAATCAGCGTGCTTTCATATGTTTCCGGTGTCATGCTTTTTAAATAGTCAAGAGGGACCTTTATGATTTCTTCCACTTCATCGGTGCTGAAGGTATCTTTATAATCTCTTAGTTCACCGATAAAGGAGTGAATAATCAGCCGGAAGGGAGAAATATAAATATCTCCAGGTCCAAGCACCTTAATCTGCATGGAAGTGACGTTTAACTCTTCCATGGTTTCCCTGACTGCACATTTTTTCAGTGTCTCTCCCGGCTCCAGTTTACCTCCTGGAAAGCAAATCTCTCCTGGCTGATGCTTTAAGTTGCTGGAGCGTTTTTCAAACAAAAGATACTTTGCTCCATCAATTGTCAGAACGGGTATTAAAACCGCATACTTCCTGTATTTTTCTTCCTCAACCATTCCGGGTTTTCTGCGGGAAAATGTCTGCCTGTCCAAAACGCCACCTCCTTTTTGCTATGAGCAATTATAGCATCTTTTTATGCGTCTCACAATATAAGGAATCCATATGGACGAATAGTTCTTATCCAATTAGCATAGAATGCAGTAATTTAAAAATAATGGAGCAACCCTTATGACCTCAAAAGAATCCTATATACAATGCTCACTCCAGTACCATCTATTCTGGATCCGCATATTAAAAGAGCACGCCATATTTATTGAGGCTACTATGCCCCCGCCTGGAAAAGAATATGCAGATCAGGCAGATACATACAAGCAGCAATACGACCAGCTGTTAGAAGTAGCCATTAAGCTGTCAAATGGAGTCATCCCCTTAAGTGTTCTTGAATCCGGCCAGTTTTATACCCAGTATACGGAAGAAGCAGAGAGGCTTGCACAGCTTAACACCGGAATCACAATCAATTCCCAGCTGACCCGCATGGCCTATGACATTGTACCCTGCACCGCCGACTATACCGCAACCAACAAAAATGAACAGGATGTATTCATGTTGAACCAGAATCTTTTAAACCTGACCACTTCCTTCGTCCAGTTTCAGGCAGATCTCTTAAACAAACGTGTATCCTGCGGTCTTTTCACCATGATGTATACAGCTGACATCTTACATATACTTATGGAAGCCAAACGATACCTTGAAATTCTAAAACGGCTTCAAAACCGGGATGATTCATTTCTGTCTGATTATAAATCTTTCTGGTCACACAATATGGCTGATCATGCAAAGGTAATGCGGGGACAGTTAGATCCTACGGAAACTTCATATTTTAACGCTGCCAACCAGTTTGCCAATACCTTTGATCTGCTTAGCACAGCCGAAATGAATACGGATACCTTCCCTTCTGACCGGGAAATTCTTTCCGATACCATTGCGATCAGTGATTTTAAGTCAGATACCACCAACGGACTGATTACCTGCAAAATTCAGGCAATCATGCTTGCACTTTATACCGATCACCTTCTGAGGGAGGCAAATCATTTTATCTATCTTATGTATGCAGGAAGCTGAGTAAAGCTATAAAAAATGCGCCTTGGTCCAAGGCGCATTTTTATGGTTCTTTCAGGCTTGCTTTGCTGATGGAAAATATTTCTCCGCAATTTTTCCTGCTGTCCTTACAGCAAGAGCCTGGGTGGTAAGGGTGGGATTTGGACCGCCCAGTCCATTGCATAAAACACTATTATCTGCTATAAACAGCCTCTTTACCTGGAGTGCTTCACAATTGGTATCTGTAACAAATCCAATTCTCATGGTGCTCATAATATGAGCGCACACATCTGGCGGCCAGTTAGCCCGGCTGACGGTCTTGGCTCCTGCTTTCTTTAACAGTTCTGCCGCAAGTCCCACAAGCTGATCTCTTCTCTCTCTGTCAGCATCACTGATCTCATAGCTGATCACTGGTATATAACCATTTTCATCCCTGCGCTCCGGATCCAGTGTCACCCCGTTTTTCTGACTTACATCGTCGTCGGAAAACACTACGATACTGAGAGTCTTGTTGTAATTTCGCATAAATTCTTTTAAAAGTTCTCCTGCAATAATGCCTTCTCTGTCCCAGGCCTCTTCTTCCCTGGTCTGATTCTGGAAATAGTACCCCTTCTGGCTTGTTCCGTATATCATGGTGGAATTAATGCCGGGACTGGTTCCAAAGGGTTCAAAAGCTCCAAGTCCGGGGTAATCCATTCTGGCAGCCGAATTCTGTCCAACATAAGGCTTAACTTCAGACATTCCCAGAATATTCATCAGGTCCTTTTCTTCAAAAATTCCGGATACACAGTCAATCATATGGGTAGTCAATCCTTTTCCCACCCATTCATTTTCAGGAAGACTGGAATTTAACCAGAGCCTGGGGGATTCGATGGAGCCGGCAGACAAAACAATCACTTTGGCCTTAAACTCCCTGATTTCTCCAGTCCATGTATTTCTAACCGTTACACTGTTGGCAAACAATCCTTCTTCCTCATTTTGGCTGGTATGGATAGCAGTCACAAATGAATTTGGCATAATGTCTACATTTCCCGTTGCCAAAGCATAGGGGATATAGCTGACCAGGGTGGAACGCTTTGCCACACTTCCCACATTGGGTCCAATGCAGCAGCCGTTAACACAATGACCTCGAAGAGTACAGCCCACCGCCTGATTGTTTTCCAGATCAAAATCCGGATTATTTAACATGGGATTAATGCCAAGAATTCCGTTAGGCTGAAGGCGAAATCCGGGTTTGGTTAAATTTATTTCATCGGTGTATGTAAACCCCATCTTTCTGGCGCCGTAGAGAAAAAGATCTTCTTTTGATGTCGCAGTAGCTTCACGAACCGGAAGAGTCTGCTCCACCTCTTCATAATAAGGAATCATCTCCTCATAACTGATTGGCCATTCACGTTCAAATGCAGCAGGGTAAGCACGGGGACAGTTGGCAAAATACAAAAGTGTGGTTCCTCCCACGCCTGCACTCTGCCAGACAAAACCGCCCTTCTCTATGATTCTGCGCCACGGACTTATACTTCTGTCCGCTGGTCCCCATCTGAATTTTCCAGTAATGGCATCATTCATGTCATCCTCCAGATCGGTAAAGTTGGTTTTAAGCAGCTGAATATCCAGATCATTGTTGCTTGAACTTTCCTGTGCACCTGCACTCGTATTGGGCTGTGGCCACTTTCGGTTGCCATACCAGGGTCCCGCCTCAAGAACCAGCACCTTCAATCCCTTTTCCCCCAGCTCTTTTGCTGCAACCGCGCCTCCGCCTCCTGCACCTATTACAATTACATCTGCATCAAATCCGTTATCCATACGCACCTCCAGTCTATATTAATTCCTCACTTTTTCTGTGCAAAGTTAAAAGCACCTGCTATCCGGTATCCCTTAGATGGTCCCGGATACCCCACCTGTTCCCAGCCGATTGGCTGATATTCCAGCATGCGTTTATCCGGAGACATAAATCTTGTGGATCCGTAGCCGGACCACTCAGAATAATATCCCATCATAGTAAGCCGGTTTAATGCCGACATGACAGGAACGATGTCTTCCTGTTTCATCGTAAGGCCTGCAGGTACATAAATGATGCCACCCGGGCTGCTGATCCGGTCTACAATCTTAAGTCTGTCTTCCTGGGATAATTTTGAGAAATAAAGTCCTCCTGAATCTTTTGGCAAATCCGGGTCCTCCCCATTTTCCATCAGATACTGTTTTGCTGCCATATTTAATAGTTCTGCTGCAGCCACTGCAAACGGCGTAGGATAGCTGTCAAGAGACATGATTAAATACTCCGCCGTATAGGATTCCACTGCTCCGTAAAACTGAATCCTTCCGTATAGCTCCGCCAGATCCGGTGAATGGGGTACCATGGCATCTGCATAGGCTTTGAATGTATTAACCACATTATCGTAGACTGAATTCTCATCCCATAATCCATCTTTTAAACCATTACTGTTTTCAGCCAATATTTCACCTGATTCCTTCCAAAATGCATGTTCATAAAATACTATGAATCCCTTTGAAAAAGTATCACATTTCCTATCATCCTTTTTGATACAAAAAAACCGGCCTGTGCCGGTTTTTTATTAGTCTACAGCTAATTAGCAGTATTACAGCTTTAACCATAAAGCGGGGCGAACGCCGCCTCTGCATTCGCCATCGCTTAAATTTCCAATTAATATATTGTTGCCCTGAATCCCTATATTACCATCACCATGGATATATACGGCCTTTACACCAACACGTCCTGGAGAACGTAACCACCACCAGTCACTGCCCTTTTCCCCCTCGCGTCTGGCAATTCTCTTACTGTTGTTCTTATCTTTTCGTTCAAACCAATACCTTTGATTCCTTCCAGGATAATAAAGCTTTAAGCTGCTGTCGCCAAAATACCGGCACGCTGCTTCCTCCATGCTTAATAAAAAGATGGTATCCTGAGTGTCATCTCCGCCTTCGCAACCATACCACTCATTATCAGGATTTCTATTTAGGACAGGAATCATCCTTGATTGTTCATCCACACTGAATCTGTCATGGAATTCCCCGTTTAAATACGCTCTAACTGCACACTCAGCCCATGTTGTCTCTTTATAAACATTATGGTAAGGACGTCGTTCTATGATGTATTCGGTTATAATCAAAGCCCTGTCTTCCAGTCGTTCCAGTACACGCCATTGGTAGTTCCCAAACGAAATTTTATCTCCTGTCTGCATGTTACCCCCTGTACAAATCTTATTTGCATTATTTTGCAATCTTTATCTGCATTGTAACATGGCTTATTTTAAAAGGCAATCATCCTTCTTTTGCTGTCTTTTTCTGCGAGACAAAAATACTGGCTATAATGATTGCAACACCTGCAAGCTGAATGGGGCTGATGCTTTGCCCCAGCACCACATAACCTAAGAGAAATGCTGTTAAGGGATTCACCGGACTTAAGAGTGATACCCGGACAGGGGATAGGATTTCGATTCCCCGGAACCATAAATAATAGGCAAGTCCGGTATTAACTACTCCAAGGATGGCAAGTCCTGCAATATTAACAGGAGTGAGGGCGGGTATGCTGCCCTCCATGATAAACACAGCCGGAATCAGAATCAGACTGCCAAAAAACAACTGCCAGGAAGTAAACACCATCTGGCTGATTCCTTCCGGTTTTCCCCAGTACTTGGTCAGTACCACGCCGAGAGCCATTACCACTGCTCCGCATAAAGCAGCTAACACTCCCCATACATCAATTGCCATCTGCTGCTTAAATAGAAGTAATATGACTCCCGTCACCATCATGACAATTGCAGCATAAGACCGCATGGTTGGTTTTTCTTTTAAAAGAACCCAGCTGAAAAATATTACAAATACCGGTTGTACGCTTCCTATGATGGATGCGATTCCTCCAGGCAGCCGGTAAGCCGCAATAAACAAAAACAGAAAAAATATTCCAATGTTTAAGCTTCCAAGTATTAATGATTTTAAAATCCAGATTCCCTTCGGCAGTTTCCTGTACCATAAAAGCAAAATAAGTCCTATGGGAAATGCTCTCATAAATGCAACAAACACCGGGCGCTGTATGGGGATCAATACGGAGGCAATGATATATGTGGATCCCCATAACATGGGAGTCAGCATTGTTAGTAATGTATCTTTCGTCTGCTTCATCTTTTTATCCTCTTTTCATTCTTATTTATCTCACGTTTAAGTATCTTAACATTAAGACATATTAAGTGTATCGCTTGTAATCTTGATTGTCAAGTATTTTAATATTAAGATATTTAAAGTTAAGAAACTTTACATTAAAATTACCTTGTACTTTTTAATTCCAGGTGTTACACTAAAAATATGAAAAAAGATAATGTTGATAAAATAATCGATCAATGGGCCCATGAGCTTCCGGATCTTGATGCGTCACCGATGGCGGTTTGGGGAAGACTTAAAAGAACTGTCAAGCATTCAGAAAGGAGATTGGCGGAGAATTTTTCCCTTTATCAGTTAAACAGCGGTGAATTTGACGTGTTGGCAACACTGCGTCGTTCCGGCGGAGAATATAAATTAAAACCCACGGATCTGTATCAGTCACTTATGATCACTTCGGGAGCCATTACAAACCGCATTGATACTCTGGAGAAAAAAGATTTGGTTAAAAGAGTTCATGACAGAGAAGACAGAAGAACGATCTATGTTCAGCTGACCAGCGCAGGTTATGAACTAATCTCCCGGGCGGTCATATCCCATACCCAGACAGAAGAGTCCCTGTTAAAAGGGCTGACAAAAGAAGAACTGGCCCAGCTGGACCAGTTATTGAAGAAACTTCTTTCATCCTTGGAAGAACAGTAAGACCGGCAATGTCAGATTATGACTTAAGCC
>SVDS01000104.1 GCA_015057715.1 Paenibacillaceae bacterium | reverse complement strand
TAGCCTGCTAAGAATCCAGGCTCATCTTCCTGGAACAGGATTGGCATAACATTGGATTCTGTCTTATATTCAGAGTAATCTGCGTTATGAGGAACTCCGTCAAGAAGAATGAAGTGAACGTCTTTATACTGCTCCTGAGCAAGGAATACAGGCTCTTCAAATAAGAAGCCTGGACATACTACTAATTTTGCACCGCCTTCAATAGCAAGTCCAATGGTTTCTAAATAAGAATCAGTGGTACCTTCCTGTGGCTGATAGTACTTGTAGGAAATCTTGTTCTCTTCTGCGTACTTCTTCATACCTTCCCATGCACCCTGGTTAAAGGATTTGTCATCAATGGTACCAAGGTCTGTAACCAGCGCCAGTTCATATCCGGTTGAAGAATCAGACTTAACGGATGTAGCACCAGTCGTTTCAGCTGTTTTTTCTGCAGCAGTTGTGGTTTCTGCAGATGGAGCAGCAGTTGTAGCAGTTCCTTTACCAGCGGAACCACATGCGCTGAGTGTTGCGGCCATCATTACTGCCATGGCTAATGCGAGAGCTCTTTTTTTCATAATACGATCTTTCCTCCTGTTATTAATATATTTTCAGAGATAACTCTAATGTATCATATTTCAGCGTTGGAAACAATCTTAATTCATGATATTTTGCATAAAAACTAAGATAAAAAATTCTGTCATTTTAATATATATGCCCCAACTTTTAAATGTTAAATCACACTTTCGTTCTTTTCCTTGTTATTTAATTAAATTATGGTAAACTATTTTAAGACTTTAAAAAGGAGACTTAATTATGAAAAAAGTAAATCTACTGGAAGATCCTGTTAAAAAACTATTTGCAGGTTATCTTCTTCCATCAATTAGTGCAACAATGGTTACATCCATTTATATATTAGCAGACACTCTTATGATCGGAAGAGGAGTTGGAGCAATTGGAATTGCAGCTTTAAATATACTGCTGCCGTTATTCAGCCTTTTTTTTGCAACCGGTATGCTGTTTGGGGCAGGCGGTGGCATACTCCTGTCCGTGTGTAAAGGGAAAAAAGATGAATCAGGTGCAAATCAGTATTATACAGTGGCATTTATCATGGCCGCAGGAATGAGCGTGATTTATGTAGTCCTGGGACATGCATTTTTCCTGCCTGTTACGGGATTTCTGGGGAGAAATGAAAACATGACGCCTTATGTGAAGGAATATGGAAGAATCCTCATAACAGGAGCTCCCGCCTTTTTATTTGCTTCTTTTTTTCAGGTATTTGTACGAAACGATAAAGCTCCCCGCCTGGCTATGACAGCAGTGGTTTGCGGAGGAGTTTTAAATATTATTCTTGATTATGTATTGATGTTTCCCTTAAAAATGGGAATGGCAGGAGCTGCTGCTGCAACTGTCATCGGAACCTGTGTAACACTCTTAATATTGCTGACCCACCTGATTTCTAAAGGGAACACTTTAAAATTTGTTTCTGGCTTTCATCTCAGTCAGGCTGTGGCTGTAGTGAAGAATGGGTTCTCCAGCTTTTTACTGGATATGTGCAACGGAATCGTAACCTTCTTATTTAATCGTCAGATCCTTACTGTTGCAGGGGAACTTGGGGTGGTGGTATATGGTATTATCTCCAACAGTGCCTATATCGCATCATCTGTCAATAACGGTATCTCACAGGCAGTCCAGCCCATCCTGGCGACAAATTACGGTGCGGGAAAGAAAGACCGTTTAATGGAAGTAAGACATCTGGCTGAGCGTACCGCCTGTTTTTCCGGTGCGTTGTTTGCCATAACAGGACTTTTGTTTCCGGCTCTTGTGACAGAAGCATTTGTCAGACCTGAGAAGGAAATTCTGGCTATGTCAGTTCCAGCCATTCGGATCTATTTCCTGTCTTTTGCAGCAATGGGACTGAATGTACTGTATACCACCTGGTTTCAGTCCGTGATGGAACCGGGAAATGCATTAAAGATCTGTCTGCTTCGGGGAATTATTTTAAACAGTATTCTGGTTTTTATTCTTCCGATTTTTATGGGAGTTACCGGAATCTGGACAGTCATGCCTGTAACAGAGATACTGACCCTTGTGGCGTGTCGAATTATGTTAAAGAAACAGAGCTTTTGTCGAACGTAATTTCGTATATACGAACGCAAATCGCATATCGGAAAAAGACAGACTTTGTAAGTGCTTTCAATGCAATTGTATTTAAAAAAGAGATAATTACTTTAAATAATCTATGAAAACCTCTTTACTACCCCCTTAATTGTGCTATAATACTTTCAGGGCTTTTCCGCAATGGAAAGCGCGGGGGAGCAGCATAATTTACACAATTGAGGAGGATTTTACTTATGGCAAGAAAATGGGTTTATTTGTTCACTGAGGGTAGTGCAGATATGAAAAACCTGTTAGGTGGTAAAGGGGCGAATCTGGCAGAGATGACTAATTTAGGTCTGCCGGTTCCTCAGGGATTTACGATTACGACTGAGGCCTGTACTCAGTATTATGAAGATGGAGAAACGATTAATGACGAGATCATGGGGCAGATCATGGATCATATCGAAAAGATGGAAAAAATCACCGGAAAGAAATTTGGTGATAACGAAAATCCTCTTTTAGTTTCCGTTCGTTCCGGAGCCAGAGCTTCCATGCCTGGTATGATGGATACGATTCTAAATCTCGGACTCAATGAGAACGTAGTGGAAGTACTTGCTGAAAAATCAGGTAATCCACGCTGGGCATATGACTGCTACAGAAGATTTATCCAGATGTACTCCGATGTAGTTATGGAAGTAGGCAAAAAATACTTCGAAGAGCTGATCGATGAAATGAAAGAAAAAAAGGGTGTTACAGAGGATGTGGATCTGGATGCCGACGATTTGAAAGAGCTTGCAAGACAGTTCACAGCAGAATATAAGGAAAAGATTGGTGAAGATTTCCCGACTGATCCCAAGGAGCAGTTAATGGGGGCAATTAAAGCCGTATTCCGTTCCTGGGACAACCCAAGAGCCAATGTTTACCGCCGTGACAACGATATTCCTTATTCCTGGGGAACCGCTGTCAACGTTCAGATGATGGCATTTGGAAACATGGGTGAGACTTCCGGTACAGGCGTTGCATTTACCCGTGATCCTGCAACTGGTGAAAAACACTTAATGGGTGAATTCTTAATGAATGCCCAGGGCGAAGACGTAGTTGCCGGTGTTCGTACTCCCCAGAAGATCGAACAGTTAAAAGAGGTTATGCCTGAAGTTTATCATAAATTTGTGGGAATCTGCAGTATCCTGGAAGATCACTACAAAGATATGCAGGATATGGAGTTTACCATTGAGGACAAGAAGCTTTATATGCTTCAGACCCGTAACGGTAAGAGAACAGCAAAAGCTGCTTTAAAGATTGCCTGTGACTTAGTAGACGAGTTTATGATTACAGAAGAAAAAGCAGTTAAGATGATTGATCCGAGAAACTTAGATACTCTGCTTCATCCTCAGTTTGATACAGAAGTATTAAAGAAGACAGAACCGGTTGGAAAGGCACTTGCTGCTTCTCCTGGAGCTGCCTGCGGCAAGATTGTTTTCACAGCTGATGATGCGAAAGCATGGAAAGAAAGAGGAGAAAAGGTGGTTTTAGTCCGTCTTGAAACCTCTCCTGAAGATATTGAAGGAATGAAGGCAGCTCAGGGTATTCTGACTGTAAGAGGAGGAATGACTTCCCATGCAGCCGTAGTAGCAAGAGGAATGGGAACCTGCTGTGTATCCGGCTGTTCAGAAATTGCCATGAATGAAGCAGCAAAGAAGTTTGTTCTTGCAGGTAAGGAATACCATGAAGGAGACTGGATCTCACTTGATGGATCAACTGGTAAAATTTACGACGGAATCATTCCGACTGTTGATGCAACCGTTGCCGGTGAGTTCGGAAGAATTATGACATGGGCTGATAAGTACAGAAGACTGAAAGTCAGAACCAATGCAGATACTCCTGCTGATGCAAGAAAAGCAAGAGAGCTTGGTGCAGAGGGAATCGGTCTTTGCCGTACGGAGCATATGTTCTTTGAAGGTGACAGAATTGATGCATTCCGTGAGATGATCTGTTCCGATACTGTTGAGGAGAGAGAAGCAGCTCTGGAGAAGATTCTTCCGGTACAGCAGGGAGATTTCGAAGCTCTTTATGAGGCTCTGGAAGGAAATCCAGTTACCATTCGTTTCTTAGATCCGCCTCTTCATGAGTTTGTTCCAACAGACGAAGATGATATTAAGAAGCTGGCTGATACACAGGGCAAGACTGTGGAGCAGATCAAGACAATCATTGATTCTCTACACGAGTTCAACCCGATGATGGGACACAGAGGCTGCCGTCTTGCCGTTACCTATCCGGAGATTGCAAGAATGCAGACAAAAGCAGTAATCCGTGCTGCTATCAACGTTCAGAAAGCACACGCAGACTGGAACGTATGTCCTGAAATCATGATTCCTTTGATCTGTGATGAGAAGGAATTAAGATTTGTAAAGAAGATTGTTGTTGAGACTGCAGATGCAGAAATTGCAGCAGCAGGCAGCAGCTTAACTTATCAGGTAGGAACCATGATTGAGATACCGAGAGCAGCACTGACAGCCGATGATATCGCAAAAGATGCAGAATTCTTCTGTTTCGGTACCAATGACTTAACTCAGATGACCTATGGCTTCTCCCGTGATGATGCAGGAAAGTTCTTAAACTCTTACTACGATACCAAGATCTTTGAGAATGATCCATTTGCAAAACTGGATCAGACTGGTGTAGGCAAGTTAATGGAGACTGCTATCAAGTTAGGCAAGGGCGTTCGTCCTGACATGCATGTAGGTATTTGTGGCGAGCACGGCGGAGATCCATCTTCCGTAGAATTCTGCCATAAGATTGGTCTTGACTATGTATCCTGCTCACCATTCCGTGTGCCGATCGCAAGACTGGCAGCAGCACAGGCAGCGTTGAATAATAAATAGAGTACACGATTGCAATGAGTGGTGCAACTATACACGATAGCAATGAGTGGTGCAACTATACACGATAGCAATGAGTCGTGCAAAAATAAGTGTCAAAAAGTCCGGGGGAGAGCTTGCTCTCAACCGGACTTTATGGCACTTATTTTTATAGGGCGAAGCCCGTGACCGAGATGGAGCGTAAGCGGAATCGAGGTAAGCGCGACGGAGTTACGGATTCAATTTTTTTTATCCCCGTTCTGAACATGACACCCAGTTGTCCTATCTTTTATTATATACTATATCCATAACCAATCAGGAGGAAAATCAAATGAACGAAGAAATCATTGCTAAAGCAGGAGAGATCATTGCCACTAACACCGCAGGCGAAGACAAAGGATACTGCGCCTTAACACTAATGGACACGGATGACTTTCCAACAACCTCAACAATATCCGTATCAAAAGCCGACGGCATTAACTGGCTCACATTTTGTACCGGTTATGGAAGTGATAGAACCAAACGAATCGATCGGTGCAGTAAAGCCAGTGTTTGTTTTAATTCAATTGATCATAATATCACATTAGTGGGTACAATAGAAGTAATAACAGACCCTGAAATAAAAAAAGAGATGTGGTACCGAGGACTGGAGAATCATTTCAGCGGATGGGAAGATCCCAATTACTGCGTTTTACGTTTCACCACAAGCCGTTACAATCTTCTCATAGATTGGAAAGAAGCCAAAGGGTTTATATAAAACAAATAAAACAATTATTCTATCACCCAAAGGAGATCATCTGATGGAGACACCACGAATTTTTCATATGCCTTTTTCAAGCATTTATCCGCTTTATATAAAAAAAGCAGAGAAAAAAGGAAGAACCAGAGAAGAAGTAGATGAAATTATTTTCTGGCTCACCGGCTATGATACTAATTCATTACAACAGCAAATAAAAAATGAAGTAAGTGTAGAAGCCTTTTTCCGCCAGGCACCTCAGATGAATCCCAATGCATCACTGATCAAAGGAGTGATCTGCGGATACCGTGTGGAAGAGATTGAAGATGAGTTGATGAGGCAGATCAGGTATCTGGATAAATTAATAGATGAGCTTGCCAAAGGCAGGGAAATGGAAAAAATATTAAGAAAATAGGGGAAAATAGAATTGAATGCGTATGAAGAAGGACTTGGAGTTTTAGAAACATTATTTGCCAGAGACTATCAATTTGCAATGGCTACATCAAACAATAACATACCGGCCGTAAGGTTTATTGATACCTTTTATAATAATGGAGCATTTTACATTGTAACTTACGGAAAGTCTCATAAAGTAATAGATATTGAAAATAACCCTGTAGTTTCATTAAGTAAAGATCTGTATCGTTTTACCGGAATTGCCCGAAATATTGGACATCCATTATTAAAGGAAAATCTTAAAATCAGAGAAAAGCTGATTAAGGTATTTGAGCCATGGTATTTTGCTCATAACAATGAAAATGATGAAAATATGTGTTACATCAGAGTGGATTTAAACCAGGGTTTATTTTACAAAGACGGAACTGGGTACAAAGTCAACTTCGAAAATAAAACTGCAGAAAAGTTTCCCTTTATATTTGATATTGTAAAAATAGAATGATAAAAATCCGGATTAATATGTAACCTTATACTCCTTTTTCTCACATAATAATTTTCTTTCTATATTCCAAAACAACACAAAGTATCGTTCAACAATATTCTGCGCGCAGCTTTTTAATCAGCTAAGCGCAGTTTTTTTAAAATATTATAAACCTATTATAAACCTTATAAGCCTCATTTCACCTCATTTTACAAACAGCCTCATTGAAAATTACATATAAAGTCGTAAAAATTACATGCAGTCAAAATAGAGTATATTTCCTGATATAATACAGACAAGAAGTTGGTAGTAAAGTGATTCATTTCACGTTTACTATATATGATCAGATTCAGATTATATAACTACATAGAAAGGGGGACGAGGACATGAATAAAGATTTTGATTTAGATCTTAAAATGGACAAGGGTTCAGTAGATGTAGGAGAATCAAAAATTGCTAGTGTTGCTTATTGCACACCTGGTTGTTTAACAGGAACTACCTGTGGAACAAGTGAATGTGGAATGACAAGAAACTGCACAAACACATGGTTATGCTACTAATTTCCATGCAAACCTAAACCCGATGCAAACGTACATGCATTTAGAAGATTCACAAAATGCATGTACGTTTACATTTTGTGGAAGTAATTTACTGGTGATATTACGTTTCTATTTTGGTTAGGCATACAAGAGTTAAGCAAGGGGGATACGGTTAAAATATGAAAAATTTATTTAAAGATATAGGTTCCTTTATGATAAGAACACCGGGTCTGCCAATCAATTTATTGACAGATAATATAGAAAATGCAAATAACATAGATCATACTATGTTTTTATTTGATTCTCCTGAATATAAAGATCAGTTTAATGAAGCTATATTTGTGGCCAGCCAAGATTTATATGAATCCATGCAGCACTATATTGAGGCTGGCACAGCAAGGGATACAAATTATTTGTTAAATTCAATCTATAAATATTTTAGCAGAAGCTGTTCAAGGTGTACTCCATTTGGATTATTTTCCACAGTTGCGTTTGGCAATATTACATCTGACAGAACATCATTTGATTTAAGCAGTGCAGAATTAAAAAGGAAACCTCTGATTGATTCAGAGTGGTTATACCAAGTGGTTTTTATGTACGAATCCAAGTACTTAGAATCCCTCCGATACACAATTAATGAAAGTGTTGCTATTCAGAGAAACAAAGCAATCTTGTTTAACTGCACAAAAGACAGCGATGGGGGAAAAGTAAATAAAAAATCTATAAAGTACTCCAATGCATTTGAAGTAGTTTTAAAAATATCAGGTGATTACGTAAGTTATTCTGATATTATAGAAAACCTTAAAAAAGAATATCCGAATGTGGAAGAAAACACATTTCATACATATATCCAATCACTCATAAAAGAAGGTTATTTAATATCCGATCTTCGTCCACCATTAACAATCGTCGATCAATTTGAATACTTTATCTGTAAACTTCAGGAATACGATATAAATACAAACTCCTTAGTTGACATAAAAAATGAAATACAGGAATACTCCAATGGCTATGTAAATAATACCATCGAATGCCTGACGCAGATTTTCAAAAATATGAAGAAAATCTACAACTCCAAAAACTACCTGACCATAGATTCTTCCTTCTCCTACAGCCAATGTAATTTAAATCAAAATGAAATTAAAAAAATAAATAAGCTTCTCAATTTATTTATACAATTTAATATCAAAGAGCCTTTCAATAGTTTGAATGATTACAAGAATAAATTTCTGGAAAAATATGGCCTCTCCAGGTGTGTTCCTTTGACTGAACTCATTGATCCTGATATAGGAATCGGTTTTCCGGCCCATTATGATGGAAAAACCGGCATGAATAATTTAGGAGAATATATCAATCCCTGGATACGGTTTTTTGAAAGAAAATATGTAGATTCCATAAGACTTGGTCAGGAAATTGAGATCACCGATGCAGATATGGGAATGCTTTTAACAGAAGAGATTGATATGGATCAGTTGCCTAAATCAATGGAAATCTACTTTAATTGTGTAAAAGACAATGGAAAGGATGTCTACTATTTAAGTAATATTTTTGGATCTACTTATGCAGGTAAATCATTTGGAAGATTTTCTCACTTAATGAAGAATCCAGAAAAATTTTTTGAAGAAATAAACAAAAATTATGGTGATGAATGCCAGGTCTGCGAATTTACCTATTTACCCGATAGTTTATATTCCGCTAACGTGATCCGAAATATGCATGGTTCCACTTATGAAACAAGTTTTGGGACTACAAATTCCAAAGATCAGGCATTTAAACTTAAGCTAAGTGAAATTTTAGTAGAATTTAAAAACAACAAATTATATTTAAAGTCTGCGGTTAACAATAAAAGAATCATCCCGACATCTACCAATATGTTTAATCCGCAGTTAAAACCCAGAATACTACGATTAATTGACGAAATTTCTTCTGATGGAATCAGGTTTTATAATAAACCATGGCAATACTTACTGGAGAAATTTGCCTATCTTCCAACAATACGATATAAAAACTTCGTATTGGAACAGGAAAAATGGATTATTAAAATAGGCGATCTGGGTTTAACAAAACATTATGATTTTGCTGAATTTAAGAATAAGTTTACCGAATACATAAATTCAAGAAGTATGCCCATTTGGGTGGATGCAGTAGATGCAGATAAAAAACTTCTGTTAAATCTAAAAGAGGACAGATGTTTATCTGTGTTGCAGAAATTACTGGAAAAATCAGAAACTGTTGTGGAAAGATATCATATAGAATCAGAACATCCAGTGAAACTGAATGATAGTTCTTATTGCTGTGAATTGGTAATACCATTAATTTTAGCTGAGGAAGCGGAACCACTTAAAGCCAATGATTCTGACATTACCAGGAATTATGGTAATTTCAGATATAGAGAGCCTTTAGATGAGTGGCTTTATTTCAAAATATACGGTATCGAGGAATATTCAGATTATCTGTTAGGGGAAGCTTTGTATGCTCCATTGCAGAAGTTACTTGAAAATAAAGAAATAGACAGCTATTTCTTCATTCAGTATAAAGATCCAGATTTACATCTGCGATTGAGATTAAAAGCTGATAATACTAAACTAATAATGGTACTGCCCAAAATGTTAGATATATTAAGTCAGCTTATGAAAAATTCTCTTATCTCAAACTATAGTATTAATTGTTATGAGCTTGAATTGGAGAGGTATGGCGGATATGATTTGATGAACTATGCACATGAGGTGTTTTATAAAGACAGCATAGCAATACAAACCATAATCTATGAAAAAAGTAATCATAATATAAAAGTGACAGATGAACTTTTAGCATCAGTGATTATTTTCTTTCACATGCAAACATTTAATTTGAGTTTTGAGGATAAGTTTGTATTTCTCAATTGTGAAAATCCTACTAAGAATTATCAAAAAGAATTTAGAGAACATAAGGATACCTATGTTGATTTTGTAATAAAGTATTTGTACCATGAAGCGTTAGATCCAGAGATCGAATTTATTTTGAAAATATTATCAGTAAAGCATGAATCTATGAAAGAATATTTAAATAAAATTGAAGAATATTACCCGGATAACAAAGCTGTAAAATTAAGCATACTGGATAGTCTGCTGCATATGAACATGAATCGATTGTTTGGTCCCAATACGGAATTGGAAAAAAAGATGAGAACTTTAGCACGTCATACATATTACTGTGTTTACAACAGAAAAAAAATAGGTATATTGGGTGGTAAATAATATGCAGAAATTTAAAATACTAAATACTTCAGAAGTAAAGGAAATGCTTTCTTCCCTAAAAGTGATTCCCAAATCCATTAAAATATTCTTCCAGGCCAGCAAACTGATATTTGTATTGACCATTATCATTAATATTATCGCGGGTATTGTTCCTGTAATTTCCGTAAATATTTTTGGCAGCCTGATTAATGCTATTTCAGCCAAAGACTTAAATCTTTCCCTGAAGATATTAGTAATCTATATTGGTATTAGTTTAGTGTCAGGTATGATTATAAGTATTAAAACATTTTTGTTTACCAAATTTCAATTCCTGCTGGATTATGAATTAATTAACAGGTTATTGGATAAGTGCGCCATTATGTCTTTGGAGGAATTTGAGAATTCTGACATACAGGATCAGCTGCAGCATATTTTATCCCAGGTGGGATTTAGGCCCTATAATATTTTTACTACCACATTGACACTTGTGACTTCCATTACTACCATACTTTCATCTGTTTATATTATGCTGATGTGGCGGCCATTGTCAGTATTTCTGATTATTGTTCCAGCATTTGCCTTTTCAATTTTTTATTTATCCATAAGTAAAAGAGAATTCCAGACAGAAGAAAGAAATGCAAAGAAAGCCAGAAGTATATGGTATTATGAATTTTTACTTACAAAGGATCAATCATTTAAAGAAGTTAAAATTTTTAATTTAGCCAGCCATATTATAAAGAGGCATAATGATTTAAAGAAAAGTGTGATTAATGAAAACTTATACAACACCAAGGTGCGACTGATTATATCTGTTGTATTTGATTTTGTTGATCAGATCTGTATGGCGGTACTCATGATTTTAATCATATTCTCCGTAATTGCAGGTGAAATCCTAATTGGTAACGCTGTTGCACTTTTAAGAATTATTAACATGATGTTTGATAGCTTTAACAGTATTATGAATATTATTTACAGCATAAATCAAAACAGTCTGTATATGTCAAAACTGATTAATTTTCTTAATAAGCCTGGAAATGGGAATGGTAAAGAAACATACAAACTAAATGATTTAAATCAGATTGAGATAAATAATCTGACATTTGCATATCCGGATACAGATAAAATAGTTCTTCAGAATATCAATATAAAAATTAATAAAAACCAAAGAGTTGCATTGTTTGGTAGGAACGGGTCTGGTAAAAGTACCTTAATAAAATTATTACTGGGATATTATTTAGTTGAAGAAGATATGATTAAGATGAATGGAATCCCATTAAATAAAGTTAATATTGACAGCTTACATAAATTAACAGGTATCTTATTCCAGGATTACTGTAAGTATGAACTTTCAGTAAAGGATAATGTAGGATTCGGTAACATTGATGAAATCGATAATGAAGCCCAGATAAGAGAGTCACTGGAAGAAGCTGGTATAGACTTTCTTCCTCCTGATTTAAATCAGCAGCTGGGAAAATGGTTCTCAGATGGAACACAGTTATCTGGCGGGCAGTGGCAGAGAGTTGCTCTGGCCAGGTGCTTTTTCAAAAAAGCACAAATGTATATTTTAGATGAACCCAATGCTGCGCTGGATAAAATGGGTGAGAAAAAAATAATGAACACATTTTTTGAGCTTACAAAAAACAAGATAGGTGTATTTATTTCTCATAAAATTGCACATGTCATGTTAGCTGATAAAATAATTTATCTGGACGAAGGAAAGATTGTGGCAGAAGGTACACATGAGGAATTATTAAAAACATGTCCCTCTTATAAAGAAATTTACGATCTGGAATTCGATATACCCCAAAATGGAGGCTGATTATGAATTTACCGAATGAAAAAAAACGTAAACTGGATAATTTCATAATAAATATATCAAAAAAGTTATCCGACACAGATTATGTTCAGAAGATATTTGCTTCAAATAACACTGAGTATCGATGTACTTCAGTAGCAGTATCGTATCCCGCATTATGTATATTATTTTCGGAACTTCAATTAAATTACCCAGATTATGGTTTTGATCATTATGCCCATAAATATCTGGAGATCATAAACGACTATATGGGAAAAAACAACATCTATGATATCTCCCTGTTTGATGGGCTATGCGGAGTGGGGTTTGCTGCACATTGTATGTCAGATCATGGGAAACGGTATCAATCGTTTATAAAGAGTCTAAACGAGTATATTGTTGATATCGCGGAAAGTAATATTATAAAGTACAAAGAACTTCCTTTAAACGAACTATTTTATGATATTATGTATGGATTAACCGGTACAGCCAATTATCTGTTAAATTTTAAATCCCAGCCGGATGTGAAAGAGACTTTGTTGCACATTTTGCAATATTTAACGGATATTTGTAAAGCAGGGGACGACAATATCCCCCGGTTTGCCATCCGGTCAGATGAGAGTCAATTGTTTCCTCTGGAAAATAGTCCAGAGATACGATATATAAATTTAGGGGTTGCACACGGGATACCTGGCATACTTTTAATATTATGTAAGTCCTATGAATCAGGAATATATGTACAAGACCAGCTGGAAGCAATAAAATATCTGGCAGAATACATTTTTAACAGCTGTATAAAAGACAGTGATGATATTTTTTGGGAAACTCAAAAAATATTAGGGATGGAACAGGAGAAAGCAGTACCATCCAGAGATGCATGGTGTTATGGTACTCCAGGTGTGGCGTATTCATTATTGATTGCTTCAAAGATCATGGAAAATGATGAAATGGGTAAGCTTGCGATTGATAGTATGAAATTATCTTTGAAAAGAATGCGGCAGGTTATCTCACCTACTTTTTGCCACGGTCTTTCTGGTTTGTGCTGCCTGACCAGAAAATTCTATGAATACACAGATGATGATTTCTTTTATGAAGTGTATATGAAGATATTGGATCATTTACTGGAATCCTACAGTGATCAATATCCGTTTGGGTTTAAAGATACTGAAATAGAGGAAGGGCATATTGTAAATAAGGATGAAATAGGACTCTTAACTGGAACCAGTGGAGTGATCCTGACTATTTTATCTTGCTATCAACCCGTTAAGACACAATGGGACTCCATATTTTTATTATAGAAAATTTCATAATTGTAAAAAAGGGGTAAACTGTACCCTGATAGTAAGACACAGCCTCTTTTTCTGTGTCTTACTATCAGGGTACAGTTTACCTCTCAAAATTTAATAGTAACAACTCCTCCGGACTTGGCGTTACTCAGATAAAGCTGACCTTCGTGGGTTTTGACTATCTGTGCGGCAAACCAGAGACCGAGACCATTATGACCGTCTGCACCACGGGCCGTATCTCCACGCCATAGTCGTTCCGTTGCATGTTGTAAAGTCGTCTTACTAAAGCCAGGGCCTTCATCACATACAGTCACCTGCCAGCCGCCATCTGCCATACTGCCTGTCAAATATATGCTTCCACCAACTGGTGAATGTTCGATGGCATTTTGTACTACATTTTCAAGGGCTCGAAGCAGATGATCTTTTTGGACGTTTGCAGAACCGTTAAGGCCGTTCTGGACTTTCATGCAAACTCCCCTTGCTTCTGCAATAGCCGTAGTGTTACTGATCAGCTGGTCAAACAGAGCATTCAGGCTGTTGATTTTAAAAGCCTCCTCCTCACCTGCCGAGGCTTCAAGGAAACTTGTTACGTACTGCCTGGCACGTTCATTGCTGGCAGCAATTGTTTCCACCATCCTTCGGCTGCTTTCTGGGAGTTCTTCATCAAGCAGCAGCTCAGCATTACCTCCCACCAGGGTAAGTGGAGTTTTTAAATCATGGGCCAGCGCAGCTATTTCCGCTTCCCGTTCCTGCTGTGCCGCCCACTGGGATGACAGGGAGTTGTACAAAGCATCTTTCATATGCTCCATTGCATCAAGTGCCTGGTCGTATTCCCGTATTCCTGCGTGTGGAATTGTAAAATCCAGTTCCTGCGCACCCACCTTCTGGCTGACCTCGCCAAACAGCTTCAGCTTGGCAGCAAGACGCTGACGAAGCCACAGGGTGTTAAACAGCAGACAAAGCACCAATGCTGCCCCCAATGATGCCAGCCACATATATTCAAAGGGGGGCAGGGCACTACGCCAAACAGGATTTGCAAACTCTGATCTGTAATAATATCGTATGATTATCGTGCTTCCATCTCCATAAGTGTGTCTGGCAACACGCATATTATAGTCATTTTCATGTAAAAGACTGGTCAGATTTTTCAGTTTCCTTCCTTTGGTGTTGCTTTCCAGAACTTTACCGTTCCGGTCAAATAAAGCGTAATCTGGCAAAAATTCATCACCTGGAGAAACGAAGGCTTCCGGGTTACCAGCCAGCATTTTCTCTACCTGTTGGCTGGAAGTATAAGCATTATAGAAAAAGCCGGTGTTTAAAAGCCGGATAAACAACCCATACCATAACAGGCAGCATAAAAGCATGCAGCCAACCATAATGATGCCAAAGCGTAAAAGGACAAAGGACAGACTTACAGATCTTCGCTTTTTCGCCATTTGTAACCCACCCCCCAGATAGTATCGATAGGACTGATGCCGTGGGCTTTCAGCTTAGCACGGATATTTTTAATGTGCTCTGCAACAGCGGACGGATCTCCCTCTGCGTCAAAGCCGAAAACGGCTTCGTATAATTGTTCTTTAGTAAATACCTGTCCGGCATGCAGTGCCAGATGCTCACAGATGGCGTATTCGCCCTTGGTAAAGGGCAGTGTGTGTTCACCAGCAAATGCTGTTTTTGCCTGTATATCAAAGCGGACGATGCCTCGTCTTAATATGTGGGTTGGCTGACGCACTTCCCTCCGAAGATGGGCGCCTACCCGGGCGCGCAGCTCTGCAATACTGAATGGCTTTTTAATATAATCATCGGCTCCCAGGCCAAAACCCTGGACGAGAGCCGAATCTTCTGCTTTGGCGGTTAAAAACAGGATAGGGCAATCCACCTCAGTACGGATCCGTCTGCAGAAGGAAAATCCATCCTCGCCGGGCATCATTACGTCAAGAAGCAAAAGATCGTATAATCGGCATCTATCGGGCTGCAAGGAAGCGGCATTTGCTTCCGTGTCCACCTGGTAACCATCTTTTTCCAGAGCAGTGCGTACCAGAGCCAGCATATCCAGGTCATCGTCGATGACTAACAGTTTTGGCATAGACTATCCTCCTAATCTTACTCTTGTATAACTTTGCCTTCCCATCTACTATACCATAATATTGTGAGAACCAGAACAACCGAAGTAATAATAATCAAAGAAATCACTCCAGGAATAACAGATCCATAGGTCAGGTTAAAATAATTTTTTAAAAACCGTATACCCCATTCCCAGGGAATAGCCGGCCAGATTTTATCACCAATGAAATTTTCATAGTAACCGGCTAAAATTGTACCTGCGATTCCTGATAAAACGGAGACACTGAAACCAAATTTAAATGCAATGGGTACATGTATAAAATATAAAAACAAGTTACTTAATAAAAAGGAGCAGAATATGAAAAAATAGGAACCAAAGTCCATGACGTTCATATTTAGAAAAAAAACTACTCCAATATAGAAGCATAGCTCGTATAGTATGATACTTGTGGCAGACAGGAACAGCAGAAAGAATAATTTACCAAGATAAACGCTTCTTCTTGAGCCCACAATACCCAGAGCATTTTGAACATTGCTGATATTTCGGTCTAAATTAATAAAAATTGGTACAACAAAGCTGACAAACATAGGATAGCAGATTTGCAACAAAATGAAAAACAGCCGAACATCAGAAAAAAGGCGGTAACCACCAGAATTGTAATAAACTAAAAATAAGGTTGTGATTACCACAGGTGGCAACAGGTGCAATAGTAAAAGCGGAGTTCGTTTGATTTTTGTAAAGTTAGAGAAAAACTCTCTTGCAATTGTCAATTTCGATACACCTGCCCTCTGTACCAGCGTGCAAATAAAAACGTAAGAACGACTGCAGTGAGCATGCTTACAACTACCAGCAGTGAACCCTGACCTATACTCAGAATCTGTCTTGAACCACTCTGTACTAATAATCCGTTTGGCAAAACTCCGAATAAGGTAATCATAAATCTGGCGGTCCAGCTATATGGAATAAACCAGAATATAGGCGAAAGAGATAAAAACAAACCACCAAATCCAGTGAAAATCAGGTTAATAATCATAGAACCAACAAATCCGGCCTTTTGATCCAAAAACAGGCAGAAAGGGATCTGCCATAATAAAGTTACCCATAATAGGCAGTATCCTAAAACATAAGATCCGGTATGTTTAAATGCACTTAAGACACCTGACATCATGTACTCTGAAATAATAGATATAAATGAAAGTAATAATGATATCAGCAAAAGATTAAGTGCTATTAAAATTGTTTTAGAAATAAATGTATTTTTCAAGTCAATAGGCAGGCTGTAAATAGTCCGGTAATTGTGTTTTTGCTCCTTATTATTTACTAAGTGGCATAATATCACAATGGATAAAGATGCAATGGGGACACACCAATTACAGACGATGGAGGCTGAAAAACCACCTAAACCAATCCCCACAGATAAAAATATAACTGCTATTAAAATTAAGGCTGCCGGAATATATAAAATGAGTTTCCGAAACAGGGTTCGTTTAAATTTTAAGTTTTCGGCTGCCAGATAGGTTTGTAACATCAGGAAGCACGCTCCTTTCTTATAATATCCATGAACAATTGTTCCAGATTCTCATTGGCATCAATTTTATCCTGATACAGAAGAGACCCATTATTCAGGATGCCTATGTCATCAGCAACTTGCTGTATCTCACTTAAGATATGACTTGATACAATGACTGATATCCCGGATACTGCAAATGTCCGGATCATTTTCCTTAAATCTTCCATTCCGAACGGATCAAGCCCATTGGTAGGCTCATCTAAGACTAATAATTCAGGATCATTTAAAAGCGCTAATGCAATACCCAGCCTTTGCTTCATTCCCAATGAAAAATTAGCGATCTGCTTATTTTCCGTATCCATTAAGTCCATTCTTTCCAAAACTTCCATGCATTTATCGGTTGAAATCCCCAAAAGAGTTGCCCGAACTTTTAAATTTTCAAATGCTGTTAAATTTTCATACAAAGGTGGTGATTCAATGAGGGAACCAATCCTTAATAGATCTTTTCTGCTCCAGGGGTGATTATCGAATATTATTTCACCGGAAGTGGGGGTGATGATACCTGTAATCATCTTTAGCAATGTTGATTTACCAGCACCATTAGGTCCTAATAATCCATAGACAGAATTTTTTCTTACAGACAAAGATAAATCATTAATTGCATATGTTTTTTTGTATTTTTTAGAAATGTGGTTGGTTTTTAACATATACTCGTGCATCATAACATCCTCCTTTTCAAATTCAGCAGCCGTTTTGTACCGTTTCCGCTCCATAAGGGACCTCCTTTTGACTTTATATTATTATGGTAACAGCTAATTTTAAGGATTCTATAAGGAAGAAGAACAATAATACCAGCTTTGTATGTTATAATTACAGCAAAATACAAGGGGGAAAGAGAAATGAATGTGTATAAAGGTGGGTCTGGTTTTTTTATAAGAGGAAGCAGTATTTACATCCTTATTCTTATTGTTAATCTGTTATGTTTCTGCTATTATTCAACAGCGTTCGCCAACGCAGCCCAACCGCCGGGTTTTACCATAATCGTATTAAACTCTCCGGATAAGATATCTTTATCCTTAAAAAAGTCCAATCATACTGTTACATACTTAAGAGTGGAAGAGAGGGAAAGAAAAGGCTGGGAAAAGTATTACAGGCTTTATTACAACCATTCATCAGCCCAGGTTAAGGATTTAAAGGATGCAGTGCTGGTGGTACAAAGTAATAAAAAAAGTTTTCAATGTGCGCTGCCTGACGAAACATTTAGGGTTTATAGTAATATTTTGACACTTGATTTGGAAGCGGAGACCCTTACAATGGGTCAGGCTCCGTTACGGGTTCCTGTTCTGGTGGCAATGCGGGTTTTCCTGACACTGCTTATCGAGGGAATCATTTTTCTGCTTTTTGGATTCAGACAGAAAAGAAGCTGGCTGGTCTTTACAACAGTCAATCTGATTACCCAGGCAGGGCTGAATGCAATGCTTACGGGACCTGATTTAAGTAATTACTGGATATTTGGTTATCTATTTGGTGAGATTGTGGTGCTTGCAGTGGAACTGACCGCATTTCTTACCTTTGTGAAAGAATTCAGGAAAGGTCGTGTAGCGCTATATGTAATAACGGCCAATATGGCGAGCCTGATCATAGGAGGTATGGTGATTACATATTTACCGGTTTAATCGTATAATACAGCTTTTTGATGAGCCATAGTGAAATAACTATGGCTTTTTCAACGTCCAGACACGTAATTATTACGAGGTAAAATCTATAATTAGTAATAATAGTAGAATAAAATAATTATGCCTAGAAATAGCAAAAACAATTTTGTTTCAAAATTTAAAGGGGAAAGACAAATGAATAAAAATTTATTCTTATTTTGTTTTCTGATTTTATCTTTAACCGGCTGCACCAATTCAAACATGACGGGGGAAACTGCTTTGCAGTCAGACGAAAGTCAGGTTACCAATATGGCACAGGAATCGGCTGCTTTGACAGATCAGGAAAATAACTGGCAGACTGCATATAGGGAGATCATAGACCAAGGGGGAGGTCATCTGCCAGATCCATATCAATTAAGAGGGGAAGATGGTTTAAATTCATCTTTTTATCTGGGAATTCACGATTTTAATGGAGATGAGATACCGGAATTAATTCTGGGAGACGGGATATCCATAAGCGTGTATACATACTTAAACCATGGATTGGAGAAGATTGCCGATTTGTACCAACCGGAAGGCTGGTATCTGATCCATGAATTATATATTCAAAACAATTGCCTGATTCTGGTGAGCAATGGATCGGATGGATGCGGTTATGTTGGATTTACTTATGGGAATGGCTCATATCTTACTGGTACATATGATGATTCCAGTCCGGATCAGTCAGTTTTAGGGGGAGAGAAATACGGGTTTAAAGAGTTCAATGAACTATTTCATATAACAGAATTAAAAGAGAACAGTAAAAAATCTTTAATAAAGAAAAACAAAGAAAGAGGTGAACTGATACCAGACTGGGCGATGCTGGTTTGGTAGAGAAGTATTCAACTAAATAAGGTTTATAAAGAAAAATGCTGAATAATATGGAGATTTCTCCTTATTATTCAGCGTTTTTTACGTGTTCCATTAAATAGTGAGTTTTTTATCTACAATCATATTATGCGAAAAAAATAAAGATTCAGAAGAATTTAGTTTACAATATTACCCTTTTTTTCTTTTTGCCT
>SVDS01000103.1:13046-19743 GCA_015057715.1 Paenibacillaceae bacterium | reverse complement strand
AATGCGACCACTTAACTGGTCGCATCATCTTAAAAATTTTAGTTATTTTACCTGTCTACTTGACAAGGGGCGGTTCACATCATTAGATATGCAGAATGGGGGACTTTTCATTATAATCAGATGTCACTGTCACCAAGCATAGCCTCTGCCATGCTTTCATATCCATAGATTCCTGATACATAACGCAGTCCGTCAGAGATCTCAGATTTGGAAAAATCATTTTTATCTAAGAAATCCCCGTCTTTGTCATTCAAGGTGTAATAGAACATCAAAGCAAGTTTTAAGTATTCCATATCATCAGAATCCAGTTCTTCCAAAAGAGTATTTTCTGCATCATTAATGGATCCTTCTTCAATCAGTTTTTTCAGCTCTTCAAATTTATCTTCCATTTCCAGGCTTTTAAAAGCCCTGTCATCATTTTTCTCCAGCTCTATGTTAAAAATCAGTTTTAACAGTGTACTAACCATTCCATTATTGATCCTTGTAGCGTAATCATCTGTCAGCATAATATTCTCCTATTCTGATTCTGAATTCCTATTTTTAATAAATTTCAGGCAAGAATTACTGTATCATAACAGAATCAAAAAGTAAAGAATTTAAGCTCATACCCATGATTGTTACACTTGGAAAAATATGTTAAGCTGTTATTGGCATGCAGCAGAGAAGGTCAGGAGGTAAGGTATGATTGAAACAGATCTGGCAAGAAAATTTATTGAACAGGTAACCCAGTATACCCAGTATAATATTAATATCATGAATGATCAGGGGATTATTATTGCAAGCCGGGATGAAAGCCGGGTGGGAACGTTTCATGAGGTCGCTTATTATATTGTGACTGGCAAAGAAGACATGGTTGTCACATCAGGAGAGGAAGATTATCCCGGTGTCAGACCTGGAATTAACATGGTAATCAACATCGATGGAAGGCGGGAGGGTGTGGTTGGGATAACCGGAGAGCCAGCTGAAATAAAGCCGGTAGCATTGATTACCAAAATGGCAATTGAGGCGATGTTAAAATATGAAAAACAGCAGGAGGAAATCCGGCGGAGAAGAGATAAAAAAGAACACTTTACCAATCTGCTGATTCATGTGGAACACCCCGATCCGGGAGAACTGCGGAGTATGGCCCATCAGCTTAATTACTCTGAAAACATAGTCCGGATTCCCATTTTATGCAAAACAGAAGAGGTAAAAGCTGAATTAATACTGGACATGTTAAAACATGGCCCCCGTCATGGAAGAGAGGATATCAGTGCAGTTTTAAATGATACCTATGTACTGATATTTAAAACCATGAAAACAGATAACACCAAGCTGTTTGCTGATTATAAATATTTAATTGGGGATTATCTCAGTACCGTATTAAAATGGCTGCGTCAGCAGGAGAAGCAATGCCGATTTTATATTGGTTCCTTTCAGGAAAATTTCACTCAGTATTACTACGCTTACAGACATTGCGTATGGCTGGAGGAAAAAGCAGTGAATACAACGGCAGCATTTTTTTATGATTACACGGGAAATTATGTACGTTCCGTTGTTCCCTTTAATGAACTTCAGTGGATGTTTCAGACTTATGAAAAGGAAATGAATGAAGATTTGAAACAATCATTTATTGAAATTGCAGGTGCGCTGATAAAGTCCAATTATAATCTGGTGACAGCTTCTAAAGAACTCTTTGTTCATAAAAATACGCTTTTATACCGCTACGGCAAGATCAAAGATTACTTTAATATAAACCCCATTGAAGCAGCAAAAGACCGTTTTTTTATGGAGAATTTTTATTCTTTTTTAACAAAAGAACATTAGTTTCGTATTGATAATACAAAAATTACCGTGATATTGAGATTCACAGCAGTAGTTTTGGATTTATTATGATGATACTATTGGCATAGAAGTTAGCTGCATGATTAATTTCATTTAAGAAGGGGGTCATTTTATGACAGGTTTACCGTTAATCTTTGTATTTATCCTGGCGATTATTCTGATGATTATGGCTATTTCCAAATTTAAGATTCATCCGTTTATCGCAATTATGACCATCTCTTTGCTGTTAGGCCTTGTAGCAGGAATACCGCTGGCAGACAAAACATTAGGAGATGGAACAAAAGTAAGCGGACTGGCATCAGTCATCGGAGCAGGTTTTTCCGGCACTTTCTCAAGCATCGGTATCGTAATTATTCTGGGTGCTTTAATTGGAACCGTTCTGGAAAAAACAGGGGCTGCACTGAAACTTGCAGATATGGTAATTAAGCTGGTGGGAAAAAACAATCCTGTACTGGCAATTGAAATGATGGGCTGGGTGGTATCTATTCCAGTTTTCTGTGATTCGGGGTTTGTAATTTTAAATCCCATCAGAAAAGCACTGGTTAACAGGACGGCAGCATCCTCCGTGGCAATGACGGTTGGGCTTTCTTCCGGATTATATATTTCCCATGTATTTATTCCGCCAACACCAGGACCCATTGCAGCAGCGTCTACCCTTGGAATTGGTGAAAATCTGCTTCTTGTAATGGGAATGGGCGCTTTGTGTTCTGTTTTCCCACTGATTGCAGGTTACTTCTATGCCAGATATATAGGCAAAAAGGTAAGATCAGAAGATGAAGCAGATATGGGAGAGATCGGAAAAACCTATGAAGAACTGGTAGCAGAGTTTGGAAAACTTCCCAGTGGTGTCAATGCTCTGGCTCCGATTTTGGTTCCAATTCTCCTGATGGCTCTTTCTTCCGCAGCAGCTATGGCAGGTATGACCGGACTTGGCGGGGATATCATCAAATTTTTAGGAACACCAATTATTGCATTGGCAGTTGGTACACTTTTTAGTGCAATTCAGCTCAAAGGTGCAGGCAAAATGAGTGATTTTTATGAAATCACCAATGAAACGTTAAAAACAGTGGGACCTATTCTTTTTGTCACAGCTGCAGGCGGAGTTTTGGGTAAAGTGATTTCATCCCACTGACATGGTTAATTACATTAAGGATCACGCTTCTGTATTAAGTACCATGGGAATTTTCTTCCCATTTATTCTGGCAGCAATTTTAAAGAGTGCACAAGGTTCCTCAACCGTATCCTTAACCACAACGGCTGGAATTGTGGCACCTTTACTTCCTATGCTGGGGCTGGAAAGTCCAGTCAGAGTTGCTCTGGCATGTATGGCAATCGGTGCCGGTGCAATGACTGTTTCTCATGCCAATGACTCCTATTTCTGGGTTGTAACAAACTTTGGAGCAATGACGCCGGAAAAGGGATATAAGACTCAGACTATGGCAACTCTGGTACTTGGTATAGCAGGAATACTGGAAATCTTTATTCTGTCATTGATTCTTCATTAGGAATCAGACAGAAAGGGGGAAAGGAGAGACCTGATATGAAGCTATTATTTGCATCCGATTCTTTGAAAGGAACGCTTACCAGCGCACAGACCATTGATCTGTTAGGTAAGGCTGCTAATGAAGTATTCGGACTTTGTGAGTGGGAAGGGATTCCGGTTGCCGACGGAGGAGAAGGGACAGCAGACGCTGTAATCTCTGCTGTCAGGGGAGAAAGGGTGCCGGTGACTGTACATGGTCCTCTTTTAGAGACAGTTCACACCTATTATGGCAGCCTTAATGAAAACCGGGCAATTATTGAGATGGCGGCAGCCTCCGGTCTGACCCTGATACCAGAAAGTCAGAGAGATCCCAGAACCACGACAAGTTTTGGAACAGGTGAAATGATAAAAGATGCGTTAAAAAGAGGGTTTACAGACATTTCCATTGCTATAGGAGGATCAGCAACAAATGATGGCGGAATGGGCTGTATGAGAGCGCTGGGTGTCCGGTTCCTGGATGCGAGCGGAGAGGAACTAAATGGAACAGGTGAGGATTTAATCAGGGTATCTAAAGTTGATACTTCCGGTCTGGATTCCAGGCTGAACCAGGTGAAGATTACTGTTATGTGTGATGTAAACAATCCGCTGTGCGGTCCTGATGGAGCTGCCTATACCTTTGGGAAGCAGAAAGGGGGGACTCCACCTGTTTTAGACCAGCTTGAAAAGGGCATGGTAAATTACAGAAATGTAATAATACAGAAATTTGGAATCAATCCGGATGAAATCCCAGGTTCAGGTGCTGCTGGCGGGCTTGGTGCTGCACTTTGCATATTTTTAGGGGGACAACTAAAATCCGGTATTGAAACGGTTCTGGATTTAATTGATTTTGACTCTCGACTTAATGGAGTTTCTCTTGTAGTGACAGGAGAGGGGCGGGCAGACTGGCAGTCCTGCTTTGGCAAGGTGATGCAGGGAATTGGACAGAGGTGCAGACGGAGAGGAATTCCTGCTGTTGCACTGACCGGATCCATGGGACCTGGGGCGGAGAAAATCTATGATTATGGAATCCGTTCTATTATGACTACAGTTAATGGGGTTATGGATCTGAATGAGGCATTTGACCGGGCTGAAGATTTGTATTATCAGGGAGCAATCCGTATGTTCCGGCTTATTGCACTTGGAATGGAATTGTAAAGAAAAACGTACATGACAGGGATCAACCGTTCATGTACGTTTCTTTTATTGACTGGATTTAATACTTGAAATCTGTATTTGTTTCCGGAAACTCAGCAGAAGGCCTATGGCTGCGTTCTGTTAGCTGGGGCGCGTCTTCCTGTTGTTCCTTGCTGTTTACCAGCTGGAATTTTCCAACCAGAGATTTTAAGTTCACTGCCTGAGCAGACAATTCTTCTGAAGTAGCGGCACTTTCTTCTGAAGTAGCGGAGGTCGTTTGAACAACTGCGGAAATCTGGTCAATTCCAGTTGTGATCTGTGTAATGGCATCTGCCTGTACATTCGATGCTTCTGCAATTTCAGCAATTTTACCGGTGGAGATTTCAGACTTCTGAACCACCAGGCGAAGTGCATTCGCTGTCTCGTCAGCGATTTTTGTTCCGCTTCCAATTGCTGATATGGCATTTTCAATGAGAGAAGTAGTATTTTTTGCTGCTTCTGCTGATTTACCAGCCAGGTTTCGCACTTCGTCAGCCACAACAGCAAATCCCTTGCCCGCAGATCCGGCTCTGGCTGCTTCTACAGCTGCATTCAGTGCAAGGATATTGGTCTGGAAAGCAATATCATCAATGGTTCTGATGATTTTACTGATTTCGTTGGAAGTATTGGCAATCTCATTCATCGCTTCCGTCATTTCTTTCATTTTGTGATTGCTTTCCATGATACCCATACCTGCTTCCTGAGAAAGGGTATTTGCTTCGGCTGCATTGGCCGCATTTTGTTTTACACGTTCTGAAATTTCCGTGATTGTTGCGGACAATTCTTCTATGGAAGAGGCCTGCTCTGTGGCTCCCTGGCTTAAGGCCTGGGAAGCGTCAGCTACCTGGGAAGCTCCTGTGGATACCTGCTCAGATGCCTCGTCAATTTCCAGAAGGGTGCTGCTTAAATTTAAGCGGATGTTATGCATTGCTTCATAAATATAGCGGTAATCTCCGGTGTATTGATCCTGGCACTCCGATTGTACTTTGAAGTTTCCCTGGCTCATTTCACCAAGCAGATAGTTGATATCCTGAATAATCAATTTTAAATTTTGTCCCATGTCCACGAATGTTTTTGATAACTGGCCAATTTCATCATTACTTTTGACCTGAATCTCAACATTTAAGTTTCCAGCCGCAATGTTCTTCGCTGCTGCCACAACTCCGTCAATGGGTTTTAATGTTCTGCGTAAAAATACAATGATAACCGAATTAATAAAAATAAGGGATAAAACAGCCAGCACAATCATGACAATAACGCTTTTTACTACATCCTTATTCAAATCGCTTTTGTCAAGACTGCTTGAAGCCCACCAGGTCTGGGATCCGCAGGAGATGGGATAGTAATGTCTGGTTTCCAGAGAACCGTCAGCCTTTTTTGTATCAATGTGGAATTCCTTCTTGTTTTCCTGCATTTTCACAATCCTGGCATATTCTGATGGAGGAATTAAGTCTTCCAGTTTTTTACCTATGTTGTCACTTGATTTACTGTCAAAAGCAATCATATTTCCTTCTGTATAAATATCCACATACATGGAAGGATATTTGGCATCGGTAGTTTTGATTTTGGAAAAATTAGATACATTAATATCAGCCAGGATCACACCAATTACATGGTCTCCGTTCATAATTGGATATGCAATGGTACTCATCATGGTTCCTTTATAATTAAAAGGATCGGTCAGGTAAGGTGTCTTAGTTTCTCTTGCTACCCGGTAGTAATCCTGATTGGAGTATTCGCTGTAGGCACCGAGAGACTGGGCAGTGTTATTTTTTGCATTGTCACGGTCAACATAGACAGAGTAATCTTTAACTGCCGGATCAAATTGCCCAGGCTCAAAAAAGGCGCCGACGCCATATAAGGAATCGCTATTATTAAGTGCTGCCCAGGCTGAATTTGTAATGTAATTCTCTACCTCATAATTGATTTCTTTCAGCTGGGCATTGTATATTTTGCTTTTTCTGTTGATGTCTTTCCAGTCACTGGTGGCTTCCCCACCGTTATACACCCGATTTAAGTAATCCTGTAAATCTTTGGCAGTGCCAGACGCATCATTGATAATAGACTGAACCATGAGACCGTTCTGAGCTGCAATTCCTGTAAACTCACCATTGATTGCTTTGGATATTGAACTGCTTGCAAGTATGGAAGAGATGGTAATAAGCACGGTCAAACTCA
>SVDS01000103.1:0-12946 GCA_015057715.1 Paenibacillaceae bacterium | reverse complement strand
AATTTTTATATATTAAAAAAATGACCCTCCTTTCCTGTCATTAGTTTCATTTTTCTTCACCATCAACTGTTATTCGACACAAAGTGACAATTTGTTAATAGAAAATTCATAAAAAAGATTACTATGATTATTAATAATGAGGGGAATAAGATAATTGAAACGGTAAAAATCATGATTCAATCGGTTATGACACAGATGAACAACTTTATATACCAGGCATAAGCAACTGAACCGCTACTTCGGCAACACCGCAAAGTACCATAACGAGAATAGGGTCTTTCTTTTTCTTTTGGAGCAGAAATACGGCAGCGGCAAAATAGAGCACAGGACGAAGTTTGACCTGACCAGGTAAAAAAGAGAGGGAACCAGAGGGAAAGACAGCAGGAAGTAAAATATCAATTCCCGCCACTGCAATCATAGATACAACGGCAGGACGCAGGCTTTCTAATATATCCTGCAGAATGCTTAAATTTTTATATCGGTTATATGCCCAGGATAAGAAGGTAACAAACAGGCAGGAAGGAAGAACGCAGCCCAAAGTCGCAAAAAAAGCGCCGGGTATTCCGGCAATCTGATTTCCTACAAATGTTGCAGAATTTATGGCAATTGGCCCAGGTGTCATTTGTGAGATGGTAATTAAATCGGTAAAATCGTTTATGGTGAGCCAGTGATAAGTAGTGATAATCTGTTGCTTAATTAATGGCATGGCGGCATAACCACCCCCGAAGCTGAACGCTCCAATCTGAAAAAATGCCCAGAACAATTTTAAATAGATCATAATTATGCCTCATTTCTAAGTTTTCTAATGATAGTCTTACAAATACCGGTCAGTGCTGCAGCCAGGATGATAAAAATTACATTTACATGATAAAAGTAAGCAGCAATAAAGGAAGCTGCCATCAGAATAATTAAAAGGGGATCTTTTCCTTTTACCACGTCACCTCCCATGTCATAGACAACGGAAAGAATCACAGCACCGACACCTGCTGTCATACCGCTTAGCATTGCCTGGATGATGGAATTTTCTTTAAAGGCGGTGTAAAAAAATGAGATGACAGAGAGAATAATAAAGGGTGGAATTACAGCACCTAATACGGCGCAGATAACGCCTGGTAATCGGGCAAGTTTATATCCCACAACGATGGCTCCGTTAACAGCAATGGCTCCTGGTGAGGACTGGGCGATGGCTACCAGGTCAAGCATTTCCTGTTGATCAATCCAATGAAGCTCATCTACAAATTTTTTCTTCAGCAATGTGACAATTACATAGCCGCCCCCAAAGGTAAAGGAGCTTAAATAAAGCGTTGATAAGAATATACTGCTTAATATTTTTTTGTTCATCTGTGTAAGTCTCCTGTTTCCGATACAAATTCATTCTCTCTGTCTAAATATCTGCAAAAAATAAAGAGTCCCATTAAAATAAAAGGAGAAAAAACCGGATCTGCCTCCACATTCCAGCCACCACCTTTTATATTGTGCACAAGCCTTGCAGCCACCCAGCTTTCCTCATCCATGATGCAGTATTCCTGGCTGCTTCTCATAAACAAATCGTATACTTTATGGTCCATGGTGAACTTGATCTGATCTACTGGCTGGCCATTGAGTAAAGACAGATTTTCCGGGAATACAGGATTTCCGGATAATATGGTCTGATTAAGAGAATCAGAAAGGATATATATTTGCTCCTGGCTGTGTTCGCCGCCCTCACAGGTTTTTATATCTGCATATAATTTAATTCTGCCGTCAGGGGAAAGTATGGTCTTCCTTGTGGGATAATAGGGCATTTTTAAGCAGGCAAGCTTTGTGGATGGTCTTTCATTATCAAGCATATAAAGTTTTCCCGCTTTGATTAAGTATTTCATAGAAGTTTCCTTTCAGGTTGTTTATTTCTTTACAAGTATAGCACTTGATGGTTTATAATTAAAATAGTATAATTTTATCAAAAACATATGATATTAGCTATAATAACAGGAGGTATCCCTATGTCCATACGCCATCTGCGTATATTTCTTACGGTGTGCGAATGCAATAACAGTATAACCAGAGCAGCGAAAAAACTATATATGACCCAGCCATCCGTTTCTGTAGCCATACAGGAGCTTGAAAAATATTATGGGATTGTGTTATTTGACCGCATATCCAGGAGGCTTTATCTGACTGAGGCAGGCAGACAGTTTCTGGAATATGCCCAGCGTATCTTTGCCCTCCTTGATGATATGGAGAAAGGGATCAGAAACTGGGATACCATCGGAGTGCTGCGAGTCGGAGCAAGTATCACCATTGGTTCCCAGTTCATGCCTAGCTACGTGGAAAAATTTTCAGCAATGTATCCGGAAGCGGAGGTACAGGTTTTTATCGGAACTTCCCATCAGCTGGAACAGAAGCTTTTAAGTAATGAACTGGATTTTGCACTGGTGGAGCGGCCGGTTCATGAAAGCTCCCTGCTTGCAGAGCCTTACATGGAAGATTCCCTTGCAGTCATTGCTCCGGGCCGTCACCCCTATTACCAGGGACAGGTGCTGAAAAAAGAAGAGTTAAGCGGACAGAAATTTCTTCTGCGTGAACATGGGAGCGGGACCAGAGAGCTGTTTGAAGAAGTGATGGAAAAATCAGGTATTACGGTAAAGCCAGTTTGGGAAGGGATGAGTACAACCGCACTGGTCAATGCAGTCATTCATGGACTTGGAATTGCCGTTGTGCCAAAGCGCATGGTTTCCGGCCCATTGGAGAAAAAGCTGGTTTACCAGCTGGAAATAGAGGATGCGGAATTTAAACGGTACTTCTATATTGTCCATCACAAAGACAAGCTTTTAACCAGAACCATTCATGAATTCATTGATCTTTGCAGGTGTTACGAACTGGACTTCCCCATGCCAAAGTACAACGGACTATAAAAAACACCAATTTATGCAACTATTTGCAGGAACATTTGGTTATATTTACAACGGCATTTTTGGGTGATATAATCTGATTCACAATATACAAACGTTTGTATCCAAATAAAATTGTATATTATATCTAACCCGGGCTAAAAAATCTCTCATATGTATGGCGCAATACATGTGAAATCTGATTCATTACATTCTTTCATGAAAAAGGAGATAAAAAAATGTCTAAAGTAAAAAATTGGAAAACCATATTCCCTGCAATCTGTGTTCCTATGAATGATGACTATAGCATTAATGAAGCTGAACTCAGAAAATATGTCAGCTGGCTTGCCGGCTTTGATGAGATTGAAGGTTTAGTCTGTAACGGGCATACCGGAGAGGTAACCGGATTAAGCAGAAAAGAACGAAAAAGAGTGGTTGAAATTGTAGCAGATGAGGTTGGCGACAGACTGACAATCATTTCAGGAATCAACTGTGAAAATACGGTTGAGTCCATTGAGATGGCAAAAGAAGTAAAGGAAGCTGGCGCTGATGGTATTTTGCTTATGCCTCCTCATATGTGGCTTCGCTTTGGAATGCATCCGGATGCACCCTTTAACTATATAAAAGACGTGGCAGACGGTGCAGATATCGATATTATTATCCATTTATACCCGGCAATCAGTAAGGCATTTTATCCAGTTGATACTCTGGTTAAGATGTGCAAAGAAATCGATCATGTAAAAGCAATTAAGATGGGAACCCGTGTGACTCCATTGTATGAAAATGATGTGCGGATTCTGCGCAGGGAAGCTCCCCACGTTTCTCTCATTACCTGCCATGACGAAAGCCTGATGTCTTCTCTTACATTCCCTGGTATGGATGGTGCATTAATCGGTTTTGCGGCATGTATTCCGGAACTGATTACAGAAGCATTTAAAGCTTATAAAGCAGGAGATTTTAAAAAGATCCATGAATATGATGATAAGATTTTCCCCATCTCCAGAGCGATTTACGGCGGAGGACAGCCGTCAGGAGAAGCACATGCCCGTATGAAAGAGGCTCTTTATCAGAGAGGAATCTTTTCCTCAGCTCTGATGCGCCGGCCCGTGCTTCCATTAACATCTGAGGAGAAGGCACAGGTATCAGAAGGCTTAAAGGGAAGCGGCTATACATCTAAAATTACTCTTTAAGCAATTGGCATGTCAGGTGGAGGTCAGTTCATGGAAAATAATATAAGTGCAGCTGCCGTATCATTAGATGCAGCCTTTGACAACTCAGCTATAAAAACTCTGCCGTTTCTGGAGTTAGTGAAAAGAATCGGTCCGGGACTTGTACTTACAGGAATTGTTATTGGTCCGGGAGCCATTACAACTGCAGCTATGTTAGGAGCCAGATATGGTTATGCAATGCTTTGGCTGTTTATCCCCATTTTGTTTATGGGGGTCACATTTTTACTTACTACTTATCGGATTGCGCTGCTCACAGGTAAACCGATTATCCATGCGATCCGTCATTATTATGGGGGAAAAGCCGCAGCTTTTGTAGGAGTTGCATCATTTTTATCGTGTATGTTTTTCACAATGGGGAATATATCCGGGTCAGGATCAGGTATGAATCTGATATTTGGTATGGACTGGAAAGCAGGAGCAGTCATAATGATTGCAATTACTGTATTCTGCTACCTGACTAAGGGTGTATATTCCAAGGTGGAAAAAGGAATTACAATCTGTATTATTGGTATGATATTCGCTTATTATGCCACGCTGGTGAGAGCTGGGGGGCCTTCCTTTGGAGAGATGGGAAGTGGTCTCACTCATTGGACATTTCCAGCTGGAAGTCTGGCGACTGCCCTGGGTTTTATCAGCACCAATGCGTCTGTTACCACAGGTGTTTACGGCACTTACCTTGGAAAAGAAAAGAAGTGGGAGAAAGAAGATTTGTTTAACGGTGCAATGCTGGTTGATTCTATGACCCATATTGTAGGAGTGATCTTAATCAGTGGAGCAGTTATGCTTGTAGGCGCAATCGTTCTTCACCCGGCAGGAATTGTGATTAAAAATCCTGCTGAATTAGGAGAAATGATGGTGCCGCTGCTGGGGAAGGCAGCCTATGTGGTTATGGGAATTGCACTTTTAGCAGCTGCTTTTTCTTCTCTTCTTGGTAATACTCACCGCACGGTTGTTTTGCTGAATGCCGGTTTTGACAAGCCTACCAATCTGGATCATAAAAGTATAAAAATTGGTTCTATGATTGTTCTTGCAATTGCCGCTGTAATTTGCTTCTCCTATAATGGGTCGCCGACCCAGCTGATTCTTTTTGCCAATATTATGACAGCCGTTGCAACTCCGGTATCCGGCCTCTTTGTATGTATGCTGATCTGGAACAAGGACGTAAATAAAGGTGTAAAGCAGCCTAAAATATTAGGAATCTGCATGGTAATCAGCTATATATTCTGTCTGGTACTGACTATTTCAGCTCTTAAAACGGCCCTGCCCAAATTTGCTGAATCCATAATGAAATTATTCTCCTGATCAACCGTTTAAATGAAAGTCTTCGGAGGGCTGTCCGGCCGCTGAAGACTTTTATTTGTATCAACCATACAACTTGTTGACAGGAAAATTTTATGTGGTATAAAGGAGATAAGGCGATTTATTGCAATGTGAAAGGAGACGGGTAAGATGGCAACATTAAAAGATGTGGCAAGGCTGGCCAATGTAGATGTCAGCACAGTTTCAAGAGCCCTCAATCATACCTCTTATGTCCATCCTGAGACAAAGAAAAAAATATATGCTGCAGTGGAGCAGCTTAGCTATAAGCCAAACCTGCTGGCCAAGGGGCTGAGACAGGGTAAGCGGCACACCATTGGTGTTGTTATACCGGAAATCAATTTTTCCATCTTTGGGGAAATGGTACAGGGGATAGAAATCCAGGCAAGAAAGATGGGATACAGCATCATCATATGCAATACAAAAGACAGGCAGGATGCAGAAGAAGAGTGTTTAAACAGACTCCGGAACGGACTGGTGGATGGAATCTTAATAGCGGCAACCGGGCAGAACGGGCGGCTGCTAAGGGACATAAAAAGCAGTGGTATTTCGGTGATGCAGATAGTAAGAAATCAGGACAGCATATTAAGCAGTGTTGTAGCCGATTATTATGCCTGCGGCTATCAGGGTGTTAAATATCTTTATGGAAAGGGCTGCCGTCATATTGGCTTTATTAACGGTTCAATGGAAATTATCCCATACAAAGAACGGTATAAGGGCTACCGGAAAGCAATCCGGGAGCTGTCATCAACAGAATATGTGGCTGATTCTCCATTTCCCCAAAAAGATTATTTTAAAAACGGATATAACGGAATTCTGGAACTTATGGAGAAAGACACAGCGCTGGATGGCCTTATGGTAGCCGTGGATATGCAGGGGCTGGGAGCAATCAGAGCTTTAAAGGAGCGGGGGATAAAGGTTCCCAAGGAGGTGAAGGTCATCAGCCTGACGGGACATTCCATCGGAGGGATGCTGGAAACTGCAATGACTTCCATGGAGGTTCCGGCAAAAGAAATGGGAGAAGAGGTTACCAGGATGATTATTTCCGACATTGAAGGTGGGGCGGATAAAAATAACAGCCCGTTTCACAAAGTATTTGAAGCTTCTCTGATTGAGAGAGAAACAACTTAGACCTTGAAGCGGGCTGATAATCTCGTTTATAACAGCTGGTTCTTATTTCTGCCGGATTTCCACAAAAGGATAAAACCTGCAAGAGCAACAAACAGGGAGATAAACTGGGAAGTTGATAAGCTTCCAACAGAACCCCTGATTAAATCACCCCGGTAAAATTCAATTACAAATCTCCCCAGGCTGTAAAAAATCAGATAGCAGGCGCTGACTCTTCCGGCAGGGGGATTTTTCCGTGCCAGTGCCAGCAGTACAAGAAAGTTGGCAAAATCAAAAACACTGGATACAATCTGAGTCGGCAGCAGCGGAATTCCGTTAGGTGCAAACTGAGAACTCTGAAAGGTAATGGAAAACGGTCCGGGGGTCTGACGCCCGTAACAGCATCCGGCAAGTAGACATCCGATTCTTCCAAACCCCTGTGCCAGGGCAATTGACGGGACTACAAGATCCAGATAACGGATTGGGCTTATTTTCTTTATACGGCAGTAAACAAATCCGGCTCCAATCCCCCCGATGATTCCTCCATATACTACAAATCCGGTAGAGATATCAAGTAAAAGTCTGGGATTACTTCTGATCTCATCAAATATTGTAACGTAGTAGAGAAGCTTGGCACAGATAAGTCCGCCTCCAGCTCCCAGAATAAGCAGATAGAATAAGTGATCCGGTTCCAGCCCAGCCTTTTTGGCGCGGTATTCTGCTGTTAAGTAGGCAGCGGCAATTCCGATGCCGATCATCAGACCGTATCCGTGAAACGTAAAACCCCCGATGGAGAATAAATCGTTATACATGGTTATCTTCCTTCTTTTATCTTTAGAATAAAAACGAAGTTATTATATCATATCTTTTAAAACATTGCAAAGAAAGCCGAACGTCTCCGGTATATCACACGATATATAAAATGGTCATTTCCTTTAATTTTTCATTCATCTGATGCCTTAAAAACAGCTCTCCATCTTCTCTTAAATCATTTTTATAACAATATTTCCCCCTGCCTCTTCCCGTCATTAAGTCTTTGTCATAAAGTTTTCCTGCGTCAGGAAATGCCTCACTGTTAATGGCATTGTGAACAAAGCTGTAAGTCATGAAAATTATTTCAACCAGAGCAGTCCGCTTTACCTTTTCGCTTAGCTGCATGGAAAGAATTGTAATCAGTTCGGAATAAAGCTGTTTCCAGTCGTCTGTTAATATGACAGGTGCAATGAGGATTCCAACCCGGTAACCGGCGTCGCACATTTTATTTAATGCGGTAATTCTTGCATTTAACCCGGAAGTTCCAGGTTCAAAGTTGGTTATGATGGACTGGGGATTCACGCTCATACGCATGATAATACGTCCTCGGTGGTTTAAATCAAGAAGAGGGTCTACCTGGTTAAATTTAGTAGGAAAGGTTAAAAAGCCTTTGTCTGTTTTTCCAAACTGCTCAATGGTCCATGACAAATTGCCGGTAATTGTATTTTCCAGAACCAGATCACTGTTGCTGCCAATCTCATAAGTGTTATCTTTTGCGGATTTAGCCTGATGATTAATTATTTTATTCAGCATCTGTTCCCGGTTCACAAACAGGCGCAAATAGGAACATTTGTTATAGTTGCAGACCAGGTAGCAGTAGTGGCACATGGCAGTACAGCCAGAAGAAGTATAAGGAACAAGATAATCCGAAACTTTATGGTTTGGAACGTAGTTATGGGTTTTTCTGACTCCAATTACCAACAGCCGTTTTAGTTCAGGGAAATCCTTGTTGGGCCGGGTGCGCAGTTCATCTATTTTATTATGACTTTCAATGGGGATCCATGGTATATCTTTATATTTCTCTTTCAATAATCCGCCTAACTCATAGTTCAGGGAATCTGGTTCAAAATAAATTTTATCTGGAAACATGTTGGTTAACCTCCTGTTTCCATTTATTATGTGGAGAAAAAATCCGGATATCCCATGTAAAAATGCACAAAAAAACGACCAAAATCTGTATGATATTACAAAAATTCAATAACGAACATATAAAGCATAAACGAACATATAAGCCTATTGAAAATTAACTTTAATCATGATAATATGGCATTATAGAAACAAAACGAACATAAAAAACAGGCATTAAGATCAAAGGAGAAGGTAGTATGAGCAAGGTGAGTGAAACGACCAGAGAATCATGGATCATGAGCACGTTTCCAGAGTGGGGAACCTGGCTGAACGAAGAGATTGAAAGCGAGGTAGTAAAACCCGGTACTGTGGCGATGTGGTGGTTAGGCTGTACGGGAATCTGGTTTAAAACGCCAGGCGGCTGTAATTTAACCATCGACTTATGGTGTGGAAATGGAAAACGTACCCATGGAAACGGAATGATGGCAGAAGGGCATCAGATGGCTAATATGTGCGGGGCCAGGAAGATGCAGCCCAATTTAAGAGCAGTGCCTTTTGTCATTGATCCATTTGCCATTAAAAAGGTGGATGGAGTTTTGGCAACTCATTATCATCAGGATCACATGAGCGCTGAGTATGCGGCTCACGTGATTCAAAGCGGAATGACCACCACTGATGAGAATGGAAATGAGATTCCGGTACCATTTATCGGTCCTTTAAAATCCGTGGAGACCTGGATCAAATGGGGAGTTCCAAAAGAACGGTGTAAAGTAGTGCGTCCGGGAGACACCATAAAGATCAAGGACATGGAAATCGTAGTGCTTGATTCCTTTGACAGAACCTGTCTTGTAACAACGGATTCCACCGGAGCGGACAGAGAAGAACTGACCGGTATCTGCCCGACCGATATGGACGATAAGGCGGTCAATTACTTAATAAAAACTCCAGGCGGCAATATCTATCACAGCGGTGATTCCCATTATTCCATCTATTTTGCAAAGCATGGTAAAGATCATAAGGTCGATGTGGCATTTGGCTCTTATGGAGAGAATCCGGTAGGTATGGCCGATAAGATGACCTCCTGCGATGTACTTCGCATGGCGGAAGCATTAAACTGTGATGTGGTGATTCCCATTCACTATGATGTGTGGAGCAACTTTATGGCTGATGTCAATGAAATCCGGGTGCTTTATGATATGAAAAAGGATCGTCTGGATTACCGGTTCCATCCGTTCTTCTGGGAAGTGGGAGGAAAATATGTCTATCCAACAGACAGAGAGAAAAAAGCCTATCATCACCCCAGGGGATTTGAGGATTGCTTTGAAGCTCCTCAGAACATACCATTTCGATCCTGTTTATAAACCATTGGGGAGGGTTAGTCATGCTGTTAAAAGAATTTGTGGAACTTGGGCATTACAAATTCGCTGAGGAAGCGGCAAGCTGGGAGGATGCGGTCCGGATGAGCTGTGAGACCTTAGAGGCGGATGGAACCGTTGAGGCAGATTATAAGGAAGAAATCATTGAATGCATCAGGAAATATGGACCTTATATTATTATCATGCCTAATGTTGCCATGCCGCATTCCCAGGAAGGTGCAAAAGGGGTGCACAAAACTGCAATCGGATTTATGAAGCTCAATAAGCCGGTCAGCTTTGAACCGGGGGACGAGGAAAAGGATGCAAGGCTTTTCTTTACCCTTGCATCCTGTAATCCCGAGCAGCATTTGGTAAATATGACCAGGCTGTCGGAACTGTTAATGAATGAAGGGGCGGTGGAAGCACTGTTAAGTGCCAATTCACCAGAGGATTTAATCAAAATCCAGAGCGATTATCTGGATTCATAATGGGGAGGGTTTCTTATGGATATTTTATTAAAGATTTGGTCGTATTTTGCAGTCAATGTATTACAGCAGCCGGCTTTTATGATTGGTCTGATCGTAATGATCGGTTACATACTGTTAGGAAAACCCTGGTATGATGTTCTCGCAGGAGTGATTAAGGCTATCGTAGGCTATTTGATTCTGACTGTGGGTTCCGGGGGCTTAGTCAATAATTTCCGTCCTGTGCTTGTAGGTCTAAAAGACCGTTTCAATATGAACGCAATGGTAATTGACCCTTACTTTGGGCAGAATGCGGTAACAGCAGGAGTGGAAGAAGTGTTTGGCAAGGCATTCGGCAATGCCATGATTCTGCTTCTAATCGCGTTCATTGTAAATATACTTCTGGTTCGTTTCAGTAAAGTGACCAAGTTAAGAGCCCTGTTTACCACTGGTCATGTACAGGTACAGCAGGCGGCTACCGCTTACTGGCTCATCCTCTTTGCCTGCCCGTTTTTATTAAACAATAATGTTGCCCTCCTGGTAGTAATGGCACTGATACTTGGAGCCTACTGGGCAGTCGGATCAAACTTAACCATTAAGCCCTGTCAGGAACTGACCGATGGCGCAGGTTTTTGCCTGGCACATCAGCAGATGTTCGGCATTGCATTTAATACCTGGCTGGCAGAAAAACTGTTTGGCAAAAAGAAAAACGGAAAAGAAATTAAGAAGATTGACGAGATCGAGCTTCCCGGATTCATGTCCATATTCAATGAAAACATGGTATGTACCTCCATACTGATGATTGTTTTTTTCGGAGCAATTCTGTGTATTTTAGGAAGGGATTATCTGGTGGAACAAAAGTTCATGAAAGAGGGCGCCAGCATGGTCTTCTATGTTATTCAGACCTGCCTTTATTTCTCTGTTTACTTAGCAATCCTTCAGCTGGGAGTCAGAACCTTCGTCACGGAGCTGACCGCTTCCTTCCAGGGAATTGCAGATAAGCTCCTTCCTGGTTCCCTTCCCGGAGTTGACTGTGCAGTAGTATTCGGATTTGGTTCTGCCAATGCGGTACCTCTTGGTTTCCTTGCAGGCTTTGCCGGTCAGATTCTGGCAATCATCGCACTGATTGTCTTAAAGAGCCCGGTTCTTGTAATCTGCGGCTTCGTTCCTGTATTTTTTGACAATGCAACCATTGCCGTATTTGCCAATGAAAAAGGTGGAATTAAGGCAGCTCTTTTGTTACCGTTCTTCTCTGGTATCTGTCAGGTATTCGGTTCGGCAATTATCGCAGGCTGGGTTGGGATGGCAGCTTATGGCGGATACTTGGGTATGTGGGACTGGGCTGTTGTATGGCCGGTAATGACAGCAGTCATGAAGTTCTTAAGCTATGCCGGTGTGCTGATTGTAGTGGTCGTTTTACTGGCAATTCCCCAGATTCAGTATCGGAAGGATAAAAAGGGTTATTTCCTTATTACAGAAAATTACGAAGCCTATAAAGAATTAAAAGGAATCAAATAGAAGTCAGGAGAAGGAATATGTCAAAAGAAAATATGAGTTTTATGGTTTGCTGTGCCAATGGGGCCGGCTCCAGTCTGATGATGAAAATGACCATGCAGAAGGTACTTGATAAGGCGGGAATTAAGCCCGCCAAAGTTCATCACTGCGCCTTATCGGAAGGAAAAACGGCAGCCGCTCAGTACGATGTTGTCTTTTGCGCGCAGAATTTTGTCAGCATGTTTAAAGGGGCACAGGAAAAAGGGACTCTGGTGATTGGTCTTAGAAATATCATGTCTCCCCAGGAGATGGAACAAAAAATGAAGGAAAATGGAATTCTTTAATTTCAATCAAAACGAACATAAAACAAGTGACACAGGCTTCTGAACAGGCTATAATGAGGATAAAGAATCATATCTTTATGAGTTGAGAGGGAAAACAATGAAAAAAGACAGAGCTTGTGTTGAGAACAGAAGGAGCCGCATCCTGGAACTGATGGAGAAAAATCCCAGGGTGCGGGTAGATGAACTGGCGGAAGCATTAGAGGTATCTCTTATTACCATACGCAGGGATTTGCAGTATTTAGAAGATAAGAAGCTTCTTGTACGCACCCATGGAGGCGCCATTGCTTCCGGAAGTCCTGTCGATGAGGTATCCTTATACAGGAGGCTGATTGCTGAATTTGCCGCCAGGTTCGTAACCAATAATGATACGTTGTTTATTAATACCAGCAGCAATGCATTAAAAATACTGGAATACATTAACTGTTCCAATGTAACCGTCATTACCAATAACGGAAAAGCCATTCACTGTGAGCATTCCCAGGAAGTAAACGTGGTGCTGACAGGCGGTGAACTGCGCTATCCAAAAGAAGCGATGGTAGGAGATTTTGCATTGCGCAATTTACAGACAATCTACGCGAAGAAAGCATTTATCGGCTGTTCCGGAATCAGCGGAGAAAATGGAATGACAACAGAGATCTTCAACGAGGTCAGTATCAATGAAATGATGGCAGGCCATGCAACCCAGGATGTTTATGTCCTGGCCGATCACACAAAGATCGGAAAGAACAGCAGCTTTGTCAGCTGCCCCATCGAAAAAATCAAATATTTAATCACCGATGAAAAAGCATCATCAGAAGCTCTGGATTTAATCAGGGAAAAAGGGGTGGAAGTGTTTGTAGTCCGCCGGTCAGATTTTTAAATCAATCATAGTGGAACAATGCCCGG
>SVDS01000102.1 GCA_015057715.1 Paenibacillaceae bacterium | reverse complement strand
ACGTTTAATACAGCCTGAGTTCCCACAATCTGGGAAGATGGAGTAACCAGAGGTGGCTCACCAAAGTCAGCTCTTACTCTTGGAACCTCTTCTAATACCTGTAGATATTTATCTTCCTGCCCTGCTTCCTTTAACTGGCTAACAAGGTTGGAAAGCATACCGCCTGGCACCTGATACTGGAGTGTCTTAATATCCACACCAAGTACTTTGGGATTTAACCGGCCACTCTTTAATGCCTCATCCCTGATCGGCTGGAAATGAGCTGCAATTTCAGCCAGCAGGTTCTGATCATATCCTGTGTCATATGGTGTTCCGCGGAAGGTTTCTACCATTACTTCAGTGGCTGGCTGGCTGGTACCTAATGCCAGAGGTGACATTGCTGTGTCAATAATATCGCAGCCTGCTTCTACTGCCTTTAAATAGGTCATGGAAGCAACACCGGAGGTATAATGGGTATGAAGGTCAATGGGAAGTTTGGTTGATTCCTTTAATGCACGAACCAGCTCATCCGCATTATACGGTGTTAAAAGTCCTGCCATATCCTTAATGCAGATGGAATCTGCACCCATATCCTCAATTCTCTTTGCAATGTCTTTCCAGTAATCCAGAGTATAGGAATCACCCAGTGTATAGCTTAATGCAACCTGAGCATGACCCTTTTCTTTATTACAGGCAGAAACTGCAGTCTGTAAGTTGCGCATATCATTGAGACAGTCAAAAATACGGATGATATCAATTCCGTTTGATATGGATTTCTGAACAAAATATTCCACTACATCATCAGCATAATGATTGTATCCCAGAATATTCTGGCCGCGGAACAGCATCTGCAGTTTCGTATTCTTAAATCCGTCTCTTAATTTTCTCAGTCTCATCCAGGGATCTTCTTTTAAGAAGCGCAGGCATGAATCAAAGGTAGCACCGCCCCAGCATTCAACTGCATAATAACCAACCTGGTCCATCTTCCCCACGATGGGAAGCATCTGCTCAGTTGTCATTCTTGTAGCAAGCAAAGACTGATGAGCGTCACGAAGAACTGTCTCTACAATCTTAACCGGCTTTTTTTCTATATCTGCCATTTTCTTACCTCCTGGTTATTGTTCATTTACTTTGCTTTTCGGGTATCGTCATGATATCCGGTTCGATTATCTCACTCCGAAGATAGCCATGAATGTACCGGCTGCAACTGCAGTACCAATAACACCGGCTACGTTTGGTCCCATGGCATGCATCAGCAGGAAGTTGGTTGGATCAGCCTCTGCTCCGACTTTCTGGGATACACGGGCTGACATGGGAACTGCGGATACACCGGCAGAACCGATAAGCGGATTCACTTTGCCTCCTGTCATTTTGCACATGATCTTTCCGAACAGGACACCTGCAGCTGTTCCAAATGAGAATGCAACCAGTCCCAGAATAACAATTTTAATTGTATCTAAGTTTAGGAATGCCTCCGCACTTGTGGTCGCTCCTACTGAAGTACCCAGAAGAATAACAACAATATACATCAGTGCATTGGCAGCTGTTTCCGTCAGCTGCTTTACAACTCCGGATTCTTTAAATAAGTTGCCAAGCATCAGCATACCGATTAGAGGAGCAGTTGTTGGCAAAATCATACATACAACAGTTGTTACAATGATTGGGAACAGAATTCTCTCAAGTTTGGATACCGGACGAAGCTGTTCCATCTTAATCTTGCGTTCTTTCTCTGTTGTCAGAAGCTTCATAATCGGTGGCTGTATAATTGGAACCAAAGCCATATAGGAATATGCAGCAACTGCAATCGGTCCCATCAGAGAAGTCATTCCCAGTTTACCTGCCAGGAAAATAGAGGTAGGGCCATCTGCGCCTCCGATAATGGAGATCGCTGCAGCTGCCTTATCGCTGAATCCCATAAAAATTGCCAGAAAATATGCGGTATAAATACCGAACTGGGCAGCTGCTCCTAACAGAAAGCTCTTAGGGTTCGCAATCAGCGGACCAAAGTCTGTCATAGCTCCTACACCCATGAAGATAAGCGGAGGAAGAATCCCCCATTCATCCAGTTTAAAGAAATATTGCAGCAGTCCGCCGCCGGCACCATCCGCTCCAACTTCTTTCATAATATCCGGATAGATATTTACAAGCAGCATACCAAAAGAAATCGGCACCAGAAGCAGGGGCTCAAATCCTTTTTGAATCGCCAGATATAAAAACAGAAAAGCGACCAGGATCATAAGCATGTTACCTGCAGTCAGGTTGAAGAATGCGGTCTGCTGAAGAAGATTGGTGAATGTATTACTAATATAATCCATGTTAATCCCTCCATAAGGAATCCGCGCTATTTATTGTGATAGCGGATCTTTCCGTACTAGTTTAATGTAGCCAAAGTTGCGCCTGCTTCTACGGAATCACCCACTGCTGCCTGAACGCTTGCAATTGTTCCATCGGAAGGTGCTACGATTTCGTTCTCCATCTTCATGGCTTCCAGAACCAGAAGAACTTCGCCTTTTTTAACAGACTGTCCTGCACTAACCTTAACGCCAAGAATCTTACCTGGCATTGGTGCAGTTACTTTTACGGAACCTTCCGGTCCTTTTGCTGCATTTTTAGGTGCCGGAGCTGGTGCTGGTGCTTTAACCGGTGCGGCTACCGCTGCCGGAGCAGATACTGCTGCGGCTGTACCTGTTGTTTCTTCTACGGTTACATCGTAAACATTACCATTCACTGTAATTTTATAATTTTTCATGATGACAATCCTCCTGATTTATGCTTTTTTCCAATTACCGGCTGCTGCACGTTTAATGGAACGAACAACAAGACCGCTTGGTGATACTCCTTCAGATGCTGCAATTGCTGCTGTTATTACAGCTGCCAGTTCCAGATCATCCTTCAGCTCATCTTCCTCTGCAAAGGATTCGGTAAATACCGGTTCGGCTTCAACAGCCACTTTTGTATCCGATCCTTTTCCTTTATTAAGCATTTTTTCTTCAAATATGCTGATATAACGGAATCCACCAATCAGCAGACTGATAAAGATTAATACTACAAATACTGTTCCCATACCCATAAGTGTATTAAAAGCAGCTTTTTCCATCTTTTCACCTATGGTGTATTCTGGAACAAACGCCACACCGGTAATCTTGGAAAGCTTATGGTCAAAGGTTACGGTAAACTCCATGTTTCTCTTTTCAAATACGGTATCGACCGTAGCGGTGAATCCGTCCTTATTTTCTTCTAATTTCAAAGAATCAGAAGCTGAAATAAAACCGCCTAAATCACCCTTTATATTATTCCAGGAATCAATTCCCTCTGCTAGCGCAGCCACTTCGTCCTTTTTTGCCAGGCTCTTTTTCATCTGCGCGCTATCTTTGTCCTCAAGACCGGTGTACAGCTCCAGATACGAGGCGACGGGAATCTGCTCAAGCTGCGCTTTCATATCAGCATCAATGCCATCGGCTTTATTACCGGCAGCGCTGCATGCAGATAATGAAAAGAGGCAGACTGCCATAGTAAGACCCACTACTGCTCGTTTCAAATTTAATTTCATATACCTGTCACCTCATTCTAAATCGTGCCATGTTTTTTCGCCGGACGATCCTCTCTCTTTGTGAATAACATCTCAAATGCAGCGATAACCCTTGCTCTGGTCTCACTGGCATCGATGATATCATCAACATATCCTCGTTTTGCTGCTGAAAGTGCGCTGGATTGAAGTGCACGATAGCTTTCGGCCTTCTCCTCCATCACTGCCTCTCCCTTTGCAATCTCATCTGCATACATGATTTTTGCTGCCTGAACCGGATCCATCATTCCTATAGCTGCTTCCGGCCATGCATATACAATATCCGCACCAATGGATTTGCTGTTCATTGTCAGGTAAGCGCTTCCCAGTGCCTGACCAACTATAACGGTAACTTTCGGAACTGTTGCATTGGCAAATGCATAAGTGAGCTTTGCAGCTGCTTTTGCAATGGTTTTTTCAGATCCGGTTGTGCTCTCATAGCCGATAACGTTCACCAGGGTGAGAAGCGGGATATCAAAAGCATCACAGAAACCAACAAACTCTGCAGCCTTCTCACAGCCTTGTCCCGTTAATTTTGCTTCACAGGTCATGGTCTTTAATCCACTCTCGTCATAGGATTCTGTTCGATTGGCAACGCAGCCCACAGTGATTCCGTTTAAACGGATAAAGCCGGTAACCATAGAGGAGCCATATTCTTTTCCGGTCTCCATAAAGAAATGATTATCAGAAATCTGTGTGAGCGCAATTTTCGTATCACCAACATAGTTTGCTAAATCGGAGCATACGCGGTTTAAATCATCCGTGCACTCATCGTAAGACATGTCATCTTCGCTATTGGCAGGTAAAATCGTTACAAGAGTTCTGATCTGATCAAAAATCTCTTCTTCCTCTCCGATAAAATCTACCAGTCCTGCTTCCCTGCTCTGAAAACTTGCGGAAGCGGTATTCAATTTTTCTGTATAGTTATCCTGAATGGCATTGGGTGAATTAACAAACAGCTTTGCAGACTTTCCTTCCATAAAAGTAAAATCCGCCATAGCTGCAGAAACAGCCATTCCACCGCCGCAGGTACCAAAAATCGCTGTGATCTGCGGAATCACTCCTGATGCTAAAGTCTGGCTCATATAAATTTCACCAAAGCCGTTTAAGGCATCTGTTGCCTCCTGAAGTCTTAATCCGGCACAGTCGATCAGACCGATTACCGGTGCTCCCATTTTCATTGCCATGGCATAAAGTCTTGTGATTTTTTTAGCATGCATCTCTCCTACAGCCCCACCGAAAACAGTTGAGTCCTGACTGTAAACATACACAAGGCAGCCTCCAATGGTTCCATAGCCGGTAACAACACCGTCAGAAGGAGTTTCTCTTGCTGTCATGTTAAAGTCTGTACTTCTGGCTGTTACATAGCCGCCGACTTCAACAAAACTGTTTTCATCAAGCAAAGCATGAATTCGATTACTTGCTGATGTTTGTGTTGAATTACTCATTTTGCAATCCTCCATTTTGTAATATTTGCATAGCCTCCGTTAAAAAAACAACGATAGGACTATATAATAACACCAATTTCTGCCAATTATAATTGTATAATTAATTTCAACTTATTTCAAGTTCTTTTTAGTAAAAAAAGAGCAAAAAACTATGGATTTCTTACAATCCATTGTCTCTTGCTCCTAATTTTCGCTGGCATAATATCGATTCGTGTAAAATTTTCCGGCATTTTGTATAATTTTGTCGAATGTTTTTGTATGTTGTATACAAAGTTATTCCTTTATTTCCGTAATCCCAATGCTGCCATCTGCTGTTTCCTGGAATACAATCCTTGATGTACCCTCTCCCATCACGATTCCTGCTTCCGATTTCTTTAAGGTAGCTGTGTCGACCTTGGCGATTGATACCATTAAGTCATCCCCAAATACCATATCCGGATTCAGCTTTAATAAATCTTCCTGCTTTTTTAAAATAATTGTTTCCTGATCCCCATTGATAAACACGCATGGATAAGTAATAAGTTCTGCCAGTTCTTCTAAATTTTTATCCGAAACTGCTTCCTGTATTTTCTCCGCAAAGGCTTCCGCCTGCTTTCCCGGTCCCTCGTAGGTCTCGTCAGCCTGCATCTCTTCCTGTTCTTTCATAAGTGAATCCGATTCCCCATCTTCTGATGAAACCGTTCCATCTGTGCTGCTTTCCGATACGGACTTTTTCATATTACTGTCCACAGCCTCTGATTCAGTTATCTGCCCAGCGCCTGTGCCAGCGGCAGATTCACCCTTTTTCCCGCAGCCAGCTGCAAAAAACACAGCCAGTGCAATGATAAAACAAACGATACCGAATCTTTTCCTGAGCATCTTTTTTTCGTTCCTCCCTGCGTCCATTTACTGCTTCGGGCACAGTATAGCACCGGTAAAGATTGGAAGTCAATAGAGTTCCCAAAACCGTAAACCTTAGTCATTTTTCCGTAAGATATTTGTCCGCATTTTTAATTATTTATATTCTTTATGAAGCGTAAAGCCTCTTCCTCGCACCTCTGTAACCTGATTAATAATCATAAAGGCATTGGGATCAATTTGAAGAACCAGTTCATTGAGTTTGGGCAGCTGCCTCCCTGATATTACAGTAAGAACAGCAAAGGATGATTCTCTTAAATGTCCTCCTTCACTGGCAAGCAGGGTTGTCCCTCTGTCCATACGCCGCTGTATCTCCTGACTGATTTGGTCATACTTTTTACTTATGACCTTTACCTGCATCTGATTACGGCCTGTCATAAGAACTTTATCTAGAACCATTGTATATAAAAGAACAAGAAGTATTCCGTAAAGAATCTGTTCCATATTGGAGAAAATCATCTGAGAAAACAGAATCAGGCAGTCAAAAACCGACATGGTCTGGGAAATCGACAAATTCCATTTTTTATTCAGTATGAGCGGCGGAATATCCATTCCTCCCGTAGAAGCGCCGGCCCGTATCACCATCCCAATGCCGGCACCAATTAAAAGACCGGAAAATACAGTGGCAAGCATACGGTCCTGGGTTATAACCATATTACCAGACAGCTTCTCAAATACCCCCAGAATAAAGGGATAATAAAAGGTACTGATCATGGTTGTCAGGGCAAACGCCTTACCCAGTACGAAAGCACCTGCAGCAAACATAATGATATTAAAAACTCCTATAAAAAGAGCTATGGGAATCCCCAGTTTTGCATGGGCTACTAAAGCGAGACCTGTGGTACCTCCTGTAATCAGTCCGTTTGGAAGAATAAACAGGGAAACAGCAAGTGCATATACGGTGTTTCCTGCCAGCACCGTCGCTATTTTTTTTAAATTCATACTTCAGTAACTTCCTTTCAACTTCTTATTATGCTAAAAATTTTGCTCTCAGCTCATTCCTTTTTTCCGGAGTTACAAAGAGACGTTCTGACAGGTAATGGTCTATGGTTCCATAAGACTGTTGGATGGCAGAAAATGCACGGAGAATGTAGGCCTCTGAAACAGTAAATAATACACGGACGCAGTCTGCAAGACCCTTGTCCCCAGTCTGCTGTTCAATCAGAGAACAGGTCTGGTTTACCTGCGTTATTACATAATCATTGGTTTTTACGAAATCCTTTATAATGGTTTCCCGCTGTACCCCCAGGGCAGTCAGAAGAAGGGCAGTCCCTACTCCTACCCGATCCTTTCCGGCTGTGCAGTGCCATAAAACCGCTCTGTCATCTGCTTCCAGCAAAAGATCAAAAAAACGGGAATAAGAATCTGCAGCATGGTCATTTAAAACCAGATCCTCGTAAAGCCTGTCCACATATGTTTCCGGCTTCCCGCCTAATGAAGAGGCATGGAGAAGGATTGACTTTATCGCATCTGGTTCCCCTTCCTCTGCCTCTTGTTCATCCTCTTCAAAGGTGATTCCCACCGTCTTTTCATCCAGAATGGGATTGAATATATTACGCACTCCCGGCATATCCGGATCCGGCTTTTGCTTTCTTTCCGTTGCCGTTCTAAAATCAATCACTGTTCCAAGACCGCAGCAGTGGGATAATATACGGATATCCTCTCCGGTTGCCTCGTAAAGGGTACCACTTCTGATCAGCCTGCCCGGCAGTATCATCTTCCCATCCTGAGTCTTTAATCCGCCTAAATCTCTGGTATTATGAAGCTTTTCAAGCTTTATTCTTCCCACGAAACCGGTATTTTTCTCATTCATTTTTATGATTTCCTCCCATTCCTTTTGCAGCATATCTCTCATCAAAAGGAATTGTATTTTTGTCAAGTATATCATAAGATTCCATTAAGAGGAAGTAAGTATTTGGGAAAAACCAGGCATGGAAAGATAACGGGTAACCATATTTTTAAGGCACCAGATAACAGTCAGGCGTTTGGTTCCTTCCGTTAAATAAACCGGATATTCTTTCACTGGCTGGTTGTTTAACCAATATGTAACTGACCCTATTTTCTGTCCTTTTTTAACAGGAGCCTCTATCTTATCTGGAATGCTGGTCTTCACAGTGACCTTCTCATCATCTGCCAGCAGGAGTTTAAGACTTTTCTCCCTGTCTTGTGCCATGGAACTGGCGATGAAAACCGGCTTGTCAAGCCCTCCTGATATGGGAATTCCCTCATTAATCAGCACGTCTGGCATTGGTACTTCTTCATATACATCCCGGTAATGAAACCGATCCATTCCATACTGAAAGAGTTTTCTGGCATCGGACCATTTCCAGGTTTTGTGAGGAGGCCAGCCGCATCCTAACAGAGCGATGGTAAAAATTCTCCCATCACTTTTCACTGATCCCACATAGGAATAGCCTGCACCGCCGGTAAATCCTGTTTTTCCTGAGAACGCCCCGCTCATAGAGCTTAAAAGGGCATTGTGGTTTGTGCAGCTAAAGGATCTTTTCCCATCAACATCTGTAAAATAATAGCTCTGGGTTCCGGTTATTTCCAAAAACTCTTTACTTTTTGGGGAATTTCCAATGCAGTAATTCATAATCCTGGCTAAATCGGCTGCTGTGGTAGAATGTTCTTTTATTTCTCCGTCATTCTCCTCCTTCGCATCCAGACCGTTGGGAGTAATAAAGTAAGTATTGCTGCACCCCAGCTCTTTTGCTTTCTGATTCATGAGTTTAGCAAACCCCTCTCTGCTTCCCCCTATATGCTCTGCTATCATCATGGCTGCATCGTTGTGTGATTCAAGCATCAGACTGTAGAGCAGATCCTTTAAATAGATGGTCTCTCCTTTATAGACTCCCAGATGAACCTTGGGCTGGTTAGCCGCATTCTGGGTGGCAGCGACGGGATCAGACAGATTGCCGTTTTCAAGAGCAATAATACAGGTCATGATTTTAGTTGTACTGGCCATGGGGCGCACCAGTTCCTCGTTTTTTCCATATAAAATCCGGTTGGTTGAGGCATCCATTAATACTGCTGACTGAGCATAAAGGTTGAGTTCGTCGGTTGTCTCAATTTGTGTCTTATGATCCATTTTTTCTGAAGTCACTGATGTATGGTTTTTAATGGTCTCTTTTTCTGCCAGCTTCACCGCGAACGTTCCAATAAAGGAAACAATGGCGATTCCTGCTGCTGCCAGGAGTATTCCTTTGGCATGCCTCATAAAAGAGCCTCCCCCTAGACTTTATTTTATCCTATTCCGCGTATTTTTTAATTATTCCCCTTTACATTTCGAACGTATTTTCGGTATAATAAAAGAAAAAAGGAGAATCGGATATGTCAACGGAGCCTCTTATTTTCCATATTGATGTTAACTCAGCATTCTTAAGCTGGGAATCTGCAGACCGCTTAAGGCAGAACCCGGAATCTCTTGATCTGCGCACCATTCCCTCTGCAGTCGGCGGTGATGCCCAGTCAAGACACGGGATTGTGCTGGCGAAATCCACACCTGCCAAAGAATATGGAATTACAACCGGAGAACCCATCGCCCAGGCTCTTCGCAAATGTCCGGGGCTTACCGTGGTTCCAGCCCGCTTTGATATCTATCTGGAATATTCCAAAAAACTGATGGATCTTTTGTGTGATTATACACCGGACATTGAGCAGTTTAGCATTGACGAAGCATTTCTCGATATGACTTCCACCATTCATCTGTTCGGATCTCCCATAGATACAGCCAATGTCATACGGGAGAGGGTCTGGCAGGAACTGAAATTTACGGTGAATATCGGAATTGCGCCCAATAAGCTGCTTGCCAAGATGGCTTCGGATTTTAAAAAGCCCAACCTCTGCCACACTCTGTTTGCTCATGAGATTAAGACCAAGATGTGGCCTCTTCCTGTGGGAGAGCTGTTTTTTGTAGGACATTCTGCGAAGCAGAAGCTTGTGGGGATCGGCATTCATACCATCGGACAGCTGGCAGCCTGTGATGTAAAATATTTAAAACACCTGCTGGGAGACAAATATGCGGTATTAATCCACGACTATGCCTGCGGGATTGATACCTCTCCAGTTGGCTACCGGGAACCAGTGAATAAGGGGTATGGAAACAGCACCACTTTGTCAAGAGACGTGGAAGACATGGAAACAGCCCGATCGATACTTTTATCCTTAAGCGAAACAGTGGGCGCCAGACTGCGCAGAGATCATGTGTTGTGTGACTGTGTCTGTGTGGAGATTAAGGATTGGGATTTTCATACCACCACCCATCAGACTACCTTAAACGGTCCAACAGATTCCACCACTCTTATTTATGAACACGCCTGCAGACTGCTGGAAGAATTCTGGGACCGGACGCCACTTCGTCTTTTGGGTGTGCGCGCCACGAAGATTTCGGATGAGGGATATTTGCAGATGAACTTATTTGAATCGGAACAATCAAAAAAGATGAAAGAGATGGAAAAAGCTGTGGATCATATCCGTAGCAAATTTGGTACTGACAGCGTAAAAAGAGCCAGTTTTTTAAAAAAAGACCGATTGGTAGATCATGCAGCTGGAAAGGAGAAGCATATGGAGCAGTGATGCGCTCCTTTCCACTCTGCTTTTTATCCGTTAAAACTGTCCGCTTATAGGCTTAAAGCCTTCCCCATAAACTTCGTTGGAATCGGTTATGATCAGGAATGCATCCTTGTCCGTTTCGTGAATTGCTCTTCGGATGGAGACCACCTGAGAATTGTTGCATGCGCACATAACCACATTCTTTTCATCTTTGGTAAAAGACCCCTGGCCTTTTAAAAAGGTGCAGCCTCTGCCCGTTGCTTCTTCGATTTTACATGCTACCTCCTCTTCATGAGAGGTAACCACAAATACCAGTTTGCCGGCACCCAGACCATACATGATTTTATCAATCACCATGGTGGTCACGATGGACGAAACCAGACCAAGTATGACCGCATCCACATTCCGAAACACCAGTCCGCCCGCTATGATTACTACGGCATCCACCACAAGGGAGATCTTCCCGATGGTAAGATGAGGAAATATCTTTCTGATTGCCATAACCAGGAAATCGGTTCCTCCGGTAGAACCGTTTCTTAAATATACCAGGGTTAAACCAAGACCGGAAAAAATTCCGGTACATGCCGATGCATAGAGAGGATTGCCCTGATAGGCAGGGAATATGGGTACAACATAATCCAGTACCAGTGCAAAGATCAGCATGCTTTTCATGGATCGCAGTAGAAAGCCTCGTCCCAATAGCTTATAGCTGACCAGTATAATGGGGATATTTAAAACAATGCTGGTGATACCCATAGGCAATCCGAACAGATAACGCAATATTAATGCAATACCTGATACTCCCACCGGTGCAAACTGTGCATTGACAGCAAAGTTATAGATTCCCACATTAAATAAAAGTGCTCCCACAAGATCACACAGCAAATCGATGCCAAGCTCTTTGGGGGAGTATTTATCACGGTCTCCCATCATGTTGTACTGCCTCCGTTTCTCTTTCGATTATTTATAGAAAATAATCATTGATTTCAAATTCTTTTTTGCCAATCTTTATATGTTTAATTAAAACACTGACCTCACCATCTTCGTCAGTGCAGATTCCGGTTGCATAGATCTGTGTCTTACCATAGGATTCCGTCAAATTCAATTCTTTATCCAGAATTCCCTTATCTGCCAGCGCTTCTGCAAGATCAAGCAAAACCTCCTCTACTTCTTCCTCAATATGGTATTTGTCAAACTCTGCTTCTAATTCCTCATACGTTTCTTCATTAAACATCTGATATCCCCCTTTCCATTTTTACAAATTAATTATACACGCAAGTTGCTTCTTGTCAATCATGTTCCCTCATGATAGAATCGGTTTATGAAAATGACCATAAATTACTTAATCACAGAAGCTTCAAACCCTAAAACCATAGGGCAGTTTCTATCAGACCAGGGATACTCCCAAAGCCTGATCCGGCGCTTACGTAATACGGAGAATGCAATCACAGCCAGAGGCAGGGCAGTATACACCACTTACAGACCTGCAAATGGAGAGGTACTTACCATCACCTTTCCCGAAGAGAAAGATTCGGATAATATCGTACCCACAAAGATGCCCATTGACATTTTATTTGAGGATGAGCATCTCCTGGTTATTAACAAAGCGGCGGGCGTTCCCATTCACCCCTCCCAGGGGAATTTTGATAATACCCTGGCCAATGGACTTGCATGGTATTTCCAAAATAAACAGGAGGCTTTTACCTTTCGAGCCATTAACCGGCTGGACCGTGATACCACCGGCCTCTTAATTATTGCCAAAAATCCCTTAAGTGCCTGTATCCTGTCTGACATGGTAAAAAAGCATGAAATTCACAGACGGTATCTTGCAGTGGTCCAGGGTGAACTTCCAAAGGAGGGAATCATTGACTCTCCCATAGCCAGAACCCACGATTCTACCATTGAGCGTTGTATTGATCCGGTTAACGGTGATCCGGCAAGAACCTTTTTTTGCCGTCTTCTTTATGATCCCGTCACAGGACACTCCCTTGCAGGACTTCGACTGGAGACCGGTCGAACTCACCAGATCCGGGTTCATCTAAAATCCATTGGGCATCCTCTGCCAGGTGATTTTCTTTATAATCCGGATTACCGCTACATTAATCGGCAGGCACTCCACTCCTTCCGTCTGGATTTTATCCATCCGGTCACCAGAGTTCCCCTGTTTTTTGAGGCAGCTCTTCCGAAAGATATGCAGTTTATTGGCGTTACATCCACCGAAGGCCTTTGGGATAATGATTTTTAAGAATTCCAGCGGCCAGTTTTGCAAACCCAATGGAATAACCATCTGTCACAACCAGCACCCAGCCTTTCTTGTCCAGCCTGACTGGCCAGGAAAAGGGGGCTGAAAGCGTCTGTCCTTTTAAATATTTCACTATATCTTCGTGATCTGCAGGTATCTCTGCCCAGGAAAGAACCTCCTCTTTTTTTAATGAAAGAGCCAGTGCGTGGGAAGGTTCAAACCGGTTCTTTTTTATGGTACCCATGTGAAGTCCGGGACGGATTACTTTCATTCCCTTTAAATCAATCATCTCCGGCGGAAGAAGATAGAGCTGTTCTCCAAACAGGATATATTCTTTTCTGTCTAAAAAAACTTCCGGATCTGCAAGCAGCTCCTTTAAAAATAATTCTACCTCTTTCCAGATAGCTTTATCCTTTAAATACGAAGGACAGGATCCTTTTCTCTCAGGAACCTTATCCCCATCTCTTTTTAATACAGCCAGATAATGGCCTTCCCCTTCTGACTTATGAGGCCAGATGCGGAATGTCTTTTTTAAGTCTTCTGATCCGTTTTTGCTCCACTTCGGCATGCCGCAAGAAAGTCCCGGGCGTTCCCCCCTGTCCACAATGGAAAAATCTGGGTGGGAAATCAGAAACGATTCGATCACCTGCTCATTTTCCTCAGGAGAAAAGGTACAGGTGGAATAGACCATGGTACCCCCTGATTTTAACATCCCTGCAGCATTTTCAAGAATTTCCCTCTGCCTCCGGGCACAGGCTTCCACGTGATCCGGACTCCATTCCAGTCTGGCAGCCTCATCCTTTCGGAACATTCCTTCTCCAGAGCAGGGTGCATCCACCACGATACGATCAAAAAATTCGGGAAATTTAAGGGACAGCGAATGAGAATCTTCATTGGTAACAACAGAATTACGAATTCCCATACGTTCCACATTCTGGGCCAGAATCTTTGCCCTGGCAGGATGAATCTCGTTGCTTAACAAAAATCCTTCTCCTTTTAATTTACCAGCAATATGGGTTGTTTTTCCGCCGGGAGCTGCACACAGATCTAGAATCTTTTCTCCTGGCTTTGGATCTAAAAGCTCTACCACTGCCATGGCACTTGGTTCCTGAATGTAATATACACCGGCTTCATGATATGGATGCTTTCCAGGTCGGTGTCCTGCCTGATAATAAAAGCCTTCCGACGCCCAGGGGACTGGTTCAGATAAAAAAGGAGATTGGCGGACAAATTCCCCGGGGTCTGCTTTTAATGGGTTAATCCTGAGTCCCAGGGCCCGGTCCTCCTCATAACTTTTTAAGAACGCATCGAATTCATCCCCCAGCAATCCTTTCATCTTTTCCACAAATTTATCCGGTAATTGAATCATTTTAATTCCTCTTCCTGTCTATTTTTAAAATCCCCATAATTTTATGTTATTTTTTCAAGTTAGTGGCAAACTATGTAGAAGAAATATCCGGGAGGTGCCATATGACTTTATTAACCATAACCGCTTATATTATCATCCCTGTCTATACCATACTGTTTGCCTGGGGAACCAACTGGTTCACCCTTAATTTTTCCGTTATTGGAAGCCTGGCTGACAGAAAAAACCTGTTTCTTTTATGGGGTATCATTGTTGGTGCTTATTTTTATTACGTTTTAAAAAAGATTATCCGTACACTTCCCAGAAATAAAAAGGAGATGGTATTTACTACATTAGCCCTAATTCTTTTAGGCCTGGCAGTTACCATCCCTTATCTGCCTGATTCACAGCCCTTTCATGCCGTTCTTCATGTATTTTTATCATTTGCAGCTTCCGTCTCTCTCATGATCAGTCTTTATCTGGTGACATGGAAGCTTACCTGCATGAATCAGTCAGTTTATCGCCCTTATTTCATCAGTCTGTTGGGAATCACAGTGGTATCCGCGATTCTCTTTTTTCTGACTGGAATTGTCAGCTCAGCCCTTGAAATATTCTTTGTTCTTTCAAGTACTTTTTTGCTGCATAAGCTCTATTTAAAGGTATGCAATCCGGCTATCTCCCTGAGATATCAAAGCTTTTAAAAAAAGTTCTATGGCCGGATAACCAGACGGGCGCCTGCCATCTTTTCCGTAATCTCATACATGTTGGTCACGGTTCCTACGCTGAGTTTTTCTGTTAATTCATAAAAATTCAGACAGGTTCCACAGGTTAAAATCTCAACTCCCTGAGCTTCCAGCGACTTTAAGTCTTCCAGAGAGGAAGAGCCCTCGGTTGACAGCCTGGCTCCTCCATTGTAAAGCAGTATGGTTTCAGGGAGTTCTTCCAGCTGGGTCAGAGCATACACAAAGCCTTTCATCAGAATACGGCCTAATTCTTCATTGCCGGTTCCCATCTGGTCAGAGGAAAGTACGGCAACCAGACCTTTCTTTCGGCTGTCAGGTGCACATTCTTCTAACGCATTCTTCTGTACAGACTCAGCTCCTTTTTCCATGTAAAACAGGATCTGGTATTCTTTTTCTGACAGCTTTGCGGAAGAAGGATTCACTCCTGAATAATTTCCCAGTTTCATCACATTCTGAACAGCAATCTCATTATCAACGAGAATGGTCAGAATCCCTTCCGTCATATCTTTCATGGCTTCCTTTGCCCTGATCACCGGCTGGGGGCATGCCAGCCCTCTGGCATCAACTGTTCGATCCATACTTCCTTCTCCTTTTCTTCTATGCAATAAAATCAAAAGCCGGGACCGGCTCCATATCCCGGACCTTTCCCGACTTTTCATTCTTAATTCACTTTTTACTCTTCTTCCTCGTCTTCGCCGACAAGCTCATCATATTCTGCTTCGTCTAACATCTGATCAAAGGCATCTGCAACGATTTCATATTCTTCGTCATCTTCAATATTTTCAAGATTTGGCTGTCCGTCTTCGCTTTCGGAATAACGATACAGATAAACTTCTCCCTCTTCTGCCTCAGCGCCTTCCATAGGAAGCAGAGCGATATAATCTCTCTCATTCGCTGTGAAAATTGTAAGTACAACGCACTCCAGTTCCGATCCATCATCCAGGGTCAGTGTTACTGTCATCTCCTCCTGGGGTTCCATCTCATCGTGCTCTAAATTAGGATCCTGTGCCATCCTGATACCTCTCTTTTTCCATCTTAATATAGGTGTCTGTTTACACCTTTCTTCACTCTATCAAACAATCGGCTAAAAATCAAGGGATTTTATCCTTAATATTCAATTCCCCTTCTGGCATTGATACCCCGGTCATAGGGATGTTTGATCTTTTTTATTTCCGATACGTAATCCGCCCGGTCCAGGAGCTGAACGGATGGATTTCTTCCTGTAAGCACTACTTCCAGTTTCTCTGGCCTGGCGGAAATAAACTGAATTACTTTCTCCTCATCCACCAGTCCGTAATTACATACAGCCATAATTTCATCTAAAACCAGCAGATCAATGGGTTCTTTTGCCGCTTTTTCCAACACGTGGTCCAGAAGGCTGGAATAATAAACTCTGGCTTCCTTCTTTTGTTCGTCTGTCATGTTGGTGAAAAATCCGAAACTTTTCTCACAGGGCATGACTGTGATACCGGAAAGGGATTGAAGTGCCAGTACCTCTCCGGAATGATCGGTTTTAAGAAACCGGGCAATGAGCACCTTTTTATGACAGCCGCTGGCACGGACTGCCAGACCGATGGCTGCCGTAGTTTTTCCTTTTCCATCTCCGCAGTAAATGTGAACACAAGATTCCATCAAAGCATTCCCTCCTTAATTTTTCTCCAGATACTCCCTGACAAAGCGGGATACATCCTGTTTTTTTCCGTATCGTTCCTGGACATAATTTACATGAAGCCGTTCCTTGGCCCTTGTCATTGCTACATAAAACATCCGCCGCTCCTCTTCTAAATCAGCTGGAAGAACAGCCTTCTGATGTGGGGTCACTCCCTCATTGGCATCTAAAATATAGACAATTTTGTATTCCAGCCCTTTGGAACTGTGCATGGTCATTAATGCCACGCCCTCAGCTTTTGTCTGCCCTGATTTTGCCCGGTTATTTAACTCTTCCCCATACTCTTTCATATGCACCAGCCACTGGTCAAAGGACTGAAATCCTGCTGCACTTTCCGAAAGCTGATCCGCCACCTCAAGGAGTTCCTCCGGCTTCATCCTCCGGTACTGGGCATATTCCCTTAAATAATCATCATACCCAATTGCTTTCCTGATATAATTAACCGCTGCAACTGGCGCCATGTTTTTTATCATCCGTAAATCATATTCCAGCTGTTCGATCCGTTCCACCATAAAGCTGCGGTCCTGGTAGAAGGATTTCACAGACTCAAAGTTTACCGGATTGCCTTCCAGCGAATCCCTGCTTATGTAGCGGTTGGGGCGGTTGATGATCTGGAGAACGTTGGCTCTCTGACGATCTCCCTGTGCCGTTTTCATATAGGAGACCAGATTCTTTGCAATCCAGTGATCGTATAGATTGGGAACAGAATCCCGGGTAATAAACGGAACATTATATTCCATAAATTTCTCAATTAAAAGTCTGGGACCCAGATTGGTCCGGTATAAAACAGCAATATCACTGAGAGCATATCCTGCTTTCCCGTAATTAAGAATCTCCCCCACTATTTCCATGGTTTCTTCCTGTGGATCCTTCCACACTCTGGTAACCACTGGTTTTCCAGAACCTTTGTCTGTTACAATTTTCTTCGGGAACCGCATTTCATTGTGGGCGATCAGTTTCCCTGCTGTTTCCACAATGTCTCTGGTGCTTCTGAAATTAATATTTAAAAGAACCTTCTTCGCATTTTTATAATCTTTTTCAAAACCAAGCATGATTTCCGGCTTGGCTCCCCGAAAACGGTAGATAGACTGGTCATCGTCTCCCACAATAAAAAGATTATCCTCAGGCGCCGCAAGCATTCGGACAATTTCATACTGTACCCGGTTTATATCCTGGAACTCATCCACCAGAATGTACTGGTATTTTTTCTGCCAGGCTGCCAGAATATCTTTTCTCTGGGTGAAAAGCTCATGGCACATGACCAGCATGTCATCAAAATCAATCAGATTGGCTTTTCTCAGCCTGTCCTCATACCCCAGATACAGCTGTTTGAATATTTCCTCTGAGCAGTTTTTGGAGTAATAATGATCCAGTGAGATCATATCTCCTTTCACAGAGCTGATCTCTGATAAAATGGAGGTAATAAAATCTCCTTCATCTTCCACTTCCACGCTGCAGCGGTCCATTTCTTCCTTTACGAACCTGGTTTTCTGGTCTTCCCTGATAATATTCCTGGCATCATAGCGATAGGCGAATTTGAGAATACGGAAAAATATGGCATGAAAGGTGCCGAAGCTGACAAAGGGAGCAGGCTCTCCCATCAATGCATCAAATCGTTCCTTCATCTCCGTCGCTGCAGCCTTGGTAAATGTAATGACCAGAATGCGGGACGGATCCACGTGATATTCCTCAATCAGATGGCAGACTCTGTGTGTAATGGTAAATGTCTTTCCTGAACCCGGCCCGGCCAGCACTAACATAGGGCCATCCCGGTGAAGAATTGCTTCTTTCTGGGCACCTTCATAGGTCACTTGTTGTTTCATGTTATCCTCCCAGTCAAACAAAGAAGCAGGAGTCCGGTTTTCTGCCATTCCCCTGCTTTCATCTTCTTTTCTATAAAGCCTCTTTGCTTAAAAGTTCGATTCCTTTTCTGATACGATTCAAGGATTCTTCTTTTCCAAGGACCTCCATGATTTCCGTTGCACCTGCCGGAGTCATCTGCTTGCCGGAAACTGCAGTGCGGATAGGCCACATTACATAGCCGGTTTTATATCCTTTTTCAGAAACAAATGCGGAAAGTGCAGCATAGAGTGCATCGTTGCTGTAATCTTCCTGTGCTTCCAGAATGGGAAGTATCTCCTGTAACAGAGAAAGAGAGGTCTGGCTGTCCGTCTTCATCTTCTTATTAAAATACATGGAGCAATCATATTCCGGCAGCTCCTGAAAGAAATCAATGTGATTCTCGATATCCGGGAACACTTCAATTCTGGTCTTAACCATGGCAGCGATCTTTCTTAAATCCAGATCCTTTTTAATGACTTTCCTGATATAAGGTTCTGCCATTTCATAAAATCTGTCAAAGTCCATCGCTTTCATGTATTCGCTGTTCATCCACTTTAACTTGGTCATGTCGAACACAGCCGGGGATTTACTGATGTTGTGGAAATCAAATTCCTGAATTAATTCTTTGAGGGAGAAAATCTCCTGATTTCCAACTGGTGACCAGCCAAGCAAAGCTACATAATTAACCACTGCCTCAGAAATAAATCCCTGCTCTATTAAGTCCTCATAAGAAGCATGGCCGCTTCTCTTGCTTAATTTTTTATGTTCCTCATTGGTAATCAGAGGACAGTGTACATAAACCGGAACTTCCCAGCCAAACGCGTCGTAAAGACGGTTATATTTGGGAGAAGAGGATAAATACTCGTTGCCTCTTACCACATGAGTGATTCCCATCAGGTGATCATCCACTACATTGGCAAAATTGTAAGTTGGATATCCATCGGATTTAATCAGAACCATATCATCAAGCTCTGAGTTATCTACTGTGATATCTCCGTAAATTTCATCGTGGAATGTGGTGGTTCCGTCAACCGGATTATTCTGGCGTATTACGTATGGCATTCCTGCCGCCAGATTAGCCTGTACCTCTTCTTTCGTAAGGTGAAGGCAGTGCTTGTCATAAACCATGATTTCCTGACCGTCTACGGTTTTCTTTAAAGAATCCAGACGTTCCTGGGTACAGAAGCAGTAGTAAGCCTCTCCTTTTTCTACCAGCATTTTGGCATAATCAAGATACATTCCAAGAGCATGGCGTTCACTCTGTACATATGGACCAACTCCGCCATCCTTGTCAGGGCCTTCGTCATGAACAAGTCCTGTCTCTTCCAATGTTCTATAAATAATCTCCACAGCACCTTCTACAAAACGTTCCTGATCGGTATCCTCAATACGGAGAAGAAAATCTCCACCTTCATGTTTAGCAATCAGGTACGCATACATGGCTGTTCTTAAATTGCCTACGTGCATACGGCCTGTGGGGCTTGGGGCATATCTGGTTCTAATTCGATTCATTATAAACACACTCCTATATCTTCATTCTCGTGATGTTTCAGACAAATTTTATTATATAACGAACAACTGGAAAAAACAATGACTTCACTCGATTTTTATTCCATTCCAGGTCCCACCGCTTCTGCCTGGGTGTCATCATCGCCTGGTCCGTTGCCAACTGCACCCCCGGTCTGAGGGTCACTATCTCCAGGGAATACCGGAGCTGTGGTCTCTCTTGGTTTCGTCATACCAGGTCCGATCTCCTGAGGTTTCGACGAATCATCCTGTTTAGGAAGAGCAAGAACACGGTTGGCAGCATCATCAAGTGCCTGTTTTAAGCTGTCATAAGTTTCCGTTCCGTTTAACTGCTCCAAAAATGTTCTAGCGGATGCTATTTTATCATCGGTAG
>SVDS01000101.1 GCA_015057715.1 Paenibacillaceae bacterium | reverse complement strand
CTCATTTTAAATATAACGATATCTATCTGTCCATTAACTACGACACAAACACCCAGGTTACCTATGGATTGTATCTGTTGAAAAATGATTTTTAACGGCAGAAACACAGCAGCTTCCAAAGAGACGGAGAGACAGACATGAAAAGAAAAAATAAAAATATCCTGTTACAGGCAGCGGTCGCAGCTGCAATGAGCGTGTGCTTATCCGGATGCAGTTATTCCGGCAATCAGGTGGGGTTCATACAGCAGCCTAAAGCGGACAATTCGAAAGAAGAAGATCTTACACAGAAAATAAAAGGTATCCTGCCTGCAGGTGCCGAATATTTAACGGCTGATCATTCAGATAAAAAACAAAGCATCGTTCTTAATGATATCAATCAGGACGGGAAACAGGAAGCGCTGGTTTTATATCGGGATACCAGAGATAATAAGCAGGCTCATTTCCTGATGTTACAGGAAAAGGACGGAAGTTACGAAAAAATATGGGACCAGGAGACAGGATTTTCCTCTTTTGATTCATTTGAAGTAGTGGATTTAGATGGAGACGGAAAAAAGGAGATCATAGCGGGCGGACAGATTTCCGGTCCGGAAAGCCCAAAGCAGCTTTTCATCTATGAGCTTAATCAGGGGCAGTTAGTGCAGAAGGAAAACCTCAGTTATGAAAAGCTTTTAATCAGGCAGTTTGGAAACAGCCAGACCCCTTCTATATTTTTATTAGACGGAAAAATAGAGGAAGAACAGAAAGCAGAACTGTTTTCCTATGAGGCAGGTCAGTTAATATCCCGTTCCAGCGTGGAGTTAAATCCACAGGCAGTTCCGGAACAAATCACAGCAGGACTTCTGGCAGATGGGGCAGATGCCGTCTTTGTTGACAGCGGACTGGGTGCCCATTCCATGTTAACGGAGATTCTTGGAGTGAAAGACGGAAAACTGATAAAAATTGTAGATGACAGCGATCGTACGCTGATGAAGGAATATCCTCTTACCAGCAGAGATTTAAACGGAGACGGTGTGATTGAGGCCGCAGGAATGTATATACCAAACGGGTATGAAGATGCTGCTATGGCTGAAATTCCATTTATCCAGGTTTATTATGACTATAAGCTTAATGGATCCAAAAATGCTGTTGAGGAACGTTATGCAGAAGAAGGGCAACATTTTTATATATCCATTCCATCCGATTTATACGGTAAGATCACGGTAAAACGACTGGATCAGGGTGTACAGCTTGTAACCGTTTCAGGAGGGGAGACTGTGTTTGAAGTGAAATGGGCAAAGAAAGATAATGCTGAACAGCAGGGTACCATTTTGGGCAAGACAAACGATACCATCTATTATACTGAGTCAAAAGATGAACTGCCTATATCCAGAGACCAGTTTCACCTGATGGGGGAGGAAAATGAAAGCAATACTGGTAGTTGAGGATGAGCTTTCTATCAGAAGCTTCATCTGCCTGAATTTAAGGAGAAAGAAGTATAAGGTTCTGGAAGCAGAAACCGGTGAGAGAGCACTTGAATTATTTGCTTCCAACCCTGTAGATGTAGTGCTGCTTGACCTCATGCTTCCAGGTATGGATGGATTCGCAGTCTGTGAGAAAATGAGAGATTTAAGCCCTCTGGCGGGCATTATTATGTTGACAGCTCGTTCCCAGGAAGAGGATAAAATTAAGGGACTGATTCAGGGAGCCGATGATTATATTACAAAACCATTCAGTATGACAGAGCTGGAGGCAAGAATCATTTCTCTTCTGCGCCGTATGGATTTAAGAAGCGCTGACCAGAATGGGACAAGGTTTTGTTCCGGTCCATTTGAGCTGGATTTTGAAAAGAACCGGTTATTACGAAAGGGTACTGCCGTAAAGGTGACGCCTACGGAGTTCAGCCTTATTCAATTCTTTATCAGAAATAAAAACAGGGTTTTTACCAGAAACCAGATTTTAGATCAGGTATGGGGAGAAAATTATGTGGGAGATCTAAAGGTGGTTGATGTAAACATCAGGCGGATCCGAAGAAAGATTGAAGATGACCCGGCAAATCCAGCGTACCTGTGTACAGAATGGGGATATGGATATATATGGAAGGAGTGATTGATTGAAACGGAAAGTAATGGCCTTTTTTATGATAATCATCCTTCTTACACTGGGGCTTGTACTGGCTAGCTTTGGTATTGGAGTAAAAAAGTATCTGTACCAGCAGATATCTGATACCTTTGAACATTATGCCCAGGCGGTTGTTCCCGTTTGGGATGGGCAGTCTGATTCCCCATCGTTCCGGTTACCGGAATTCAGTGACCAGATCATTAAAAACTATACGTTTCAGGGTGCAGATTTAGAGTTGTTAAGCAGGAGCGGACAGATGATTCAGTCTTCGACTGGATTTTACAAAGACCGAAGTTACTGGATAGATCCCCAGGTGCCTGAAGGAAAAACTGTTTACAGGGTGGAAAAAAACGGCCAGGCAAAAGAACGGATTATGGCTGTATACACGCCTCTTTTGTATGAAGAACAGGTGGTAGGAATATTAAGATATACCACCTCCTTAGAGCCTGCGGACAGCACTATTTTAAGGGTTTTCTCCTATGCACTGCTTACCTGTACTGCAATTGCAGCCATTACTTTTTTTGTCAGTCTTCATCTTGGAAATTCCATTGTTAAACCACTGGAAGATATTATCTCTTTAACAAGAAAAATGGCTGAGGGTAATTACCGGGAAAAAATTAAGAAGCAGTATCCTTATGAAGCAGGGGAACTGGTAACCATATTAAATCATATGGGAGATGAAATTGGAAAAGCGGATCAGTTGAAAAATGATTTCATCTCTTCCATATCCCATGAACTTCGCACTCCTCTGACCGGAATTAAGGGCTGGGTGGAAACCATGAGAGTGCCTGAGGGGTTACAGGAAGAGGAGATGGAGTTTGGTCTTAAAATTATTGAACATGAAACCGAGCGGTTGATCGCCATGGTAGAAACTCTGCTTGACTTTTCCCGATACCAGTCGGATCGGGTTACTGTTTCATTTGAGCAGGTTAATATAGAAGAACTGGTTTTGGAGGCGGTGTTTCAATTGCAGAAAAAAGCAGAAAAGAAGGACATACAGCTTGTGACCAGCACTGCATTTATAGAAGTTTACGGAGATGGTGATAAGCTGAAACAGGTACTGCTGAATGTAATCGATAATAGTATTAAATTCTCAAACGAGCACAGTACCATTTTTGTGGATCAGAAAAAGGAATCGGATTGGATTAAAATTACAATCCGTGATTCTGGTACAGGCATCAAGCCCGAAGATCTTTCTTATGTAACCAGATCCTTTTATAAAGGAAAGGATCAATCAGCTGGAGAAGGGATTGGTTTATCCATCTCCCAGAAGATAGTGGAATTGCATGGGGGAAAACTTGATATAGAAAGTGAATATGGAACAGGGACGACGGTTACCATTCTCATTCCCGAAAATCATTCCGTCGACCACTCATAAAATGAGATACCGCAGACCTTTTATTGGGCTGCGGTATCTTATCTATTAATATTTATCTGTTAAAATGGGAGCTTCCATAACATCTGTTTCTTCTGCTGTAACTGGTATTTCTATTATTTCATTAACCGGTTCGCTTAACTTCTTTTTTTCAGAAACAGTATCACTCATCAGCTGAATCCAGCTGATCTCATCTTTCATTGCCTGTGCCTGGGCTGCTAACTCCTCGCTGGAAGCAGAGCTTTCTTCTGCAGTAGCGGCATTTGTCTGGACTACGGATGATACCTGGGTTAAGCCTGTGTTGATCTGCTGGATGGCATCTACCTGCTCTGCAGAAGAACTGCGGATTTTTTCCATGGATTCACCTAAGAAGTCTGCTTTGTCAGCCAGACCTTTCAGTATTTCCACTGTCTCCCTGGATAAATTTTCTCCATTCTCAACGAGGGAGGAAGAGTGTGCCAGCAGGGAAGAGGTTTCTCCGGCTGCTTCTGTTACCTTTTCAGCAAGATTACGGACTTCATCTGCAACTACAGCAAAGCCTTTTCCGGCCTCCCCGGCCCTTGCAGCTTCAATGGCAGCATTCAGTGCCAGAATGTTGGTCTGGAATGCGATGTCTTCAATCACTTTGGTGATATTTGTGATTTTCTTTGAGGCGTCTCCGATCTCACTCATGGCCTGATTTAAATTTTGTATGTAAGAATTACCTTTTGTAAGCTCTATTCCTGTCTGTTTTACATACTCATTTACGGTTGAGACAGTAACAACATTTTCCTCGGAATGATGGGCTACATTGGAAATGGAAGCATTTAGTTCCTCAACAGTAGCTGCCTGCTGTGTCGTACCGGAAGCTAAAAGCTGGGCACCGGAGGAGATCTGATCTGCTCCGCTTGAGATCTGGTTAATGGAGCTTCTGAAATTACCAAAAATGGTATTTAAATTGGTAATAATTCCATTTATGGAAGTTTTAAGCAGAATAAAGTCTGCTTTGTATTCCGATTCAATGGTTAAAGTACAGTTTCCTTTTTCCACACCGTCTAAAACAGTGGTGGCATCATTGATGATGGATCGGAGAGAAGAAACGGTATATTTTAAGGATTTGGAAAGAGTGCCGATCTCATCCTCGCTTACATACTCCGGAACTTCAGAGTGAAGATCTCCCTGAGAGAGGAGTTCCAGTCTGTCCACCATTTTAATGATGGGGTTAACTATGGGAGAGGCAATCCTTACTGCACTGATCAAAGCAATTATCAGAAATACAGCTACGAAAAGTATCATAACAATAATTGAGAGATAGAAGCCTTGCATAAGCTCTGAGGTATTTGCTGAAACTCCCAAAGACCAGCCGTCTGTATTTGGAATAGGGGCATAGCCAACAGTAAGGTGATTTCCTTTATATTGAATGGACTCAATACTGGATTTACCCGCTATCATGTTCTGCACCATTTTCCCTGCCTGTGAGACGGAGGAATCAGTTTTGGCAGCTTCGATGTAATTTAACTGCTGGTTCACATTATCCTGATTCTTATGAGCCACAACGGTTCCTGTTTTATCCACGATAAATCCGTAGCCTGATTTTCCAAGGGAGATGTCATTGATCATTTTGCTGAAAGAGTCACAGGAAAGCCTTGCAAATACAATGCCTTTGCTTCCATCGCCATTCACCGGGGCTGAAAGAATCATAATCATCGTATTGGTTGTCTTGCTTAAAAGGGGAGAGGAGATATAGATTTCCCCGTTTGTGGATTTCTGAAAATATTCCCTGTCTTTGACATCGGTTCCGTCGGAGGTAATCCCCTGGGTGTTACAGAGGACTATGGAATCAAATCCGTATTCCTTTGCCAGCTGAATAAGGTTCTTCTGTAGCTGGTCCGATGAACCGGATGAGTTCCCAATTCTGTTATCTTTTGAGATTGATTCGATTTTAGTCTTATAGATAAGAATTGCGTTTTCTACGGAGTGGCTGTATGCGTTGGTGTTTTCCTGGATTCTGAGCTGCATGTTATTCCTTGCATCCCGATAGATAATAATGGAATTGACGGTACCGAAAAGTAATGTGATGACTGTTGACAATGCTGCAATACTGATTTGAAGCTTGCGTTTGATTGATTTTTTACTCATGATTTTACCCAGCTGCTTTTTGGTGTCTTGAATGGGCATTTGTTTTTCCTGCGACATTTTTTTCTCCTGGTTTGGTTTTATTCTTTTTACTATTCTGCTAAAATTTCCTATTATGTAATCAGAGCAATTATAAATCAACAGTTTCAGGCTGTCAATTGTACTGGAGAAGAAAATTAAGATTAAACATTATGTAGGATTTTCCATCGGTTCATGCCCGATTGTTGTGAATAATGATCTGATTTCAGACAGAAAAACAGGAACTGGGACTGAATTTCAGTATCCTCAATTCCTGTTTTATTTAGAAATGATTATTTTTTAAGTTCCTGCATCTTCATGGCACGAACCTTTAACGGAAGACCGAAAAGAGTGATGAAGCCTTCCGCATCGTGATGATCATAGAGATCACCGGTAGTAAAGGAAGCAAGAGATTCGCTGTATAAGGAGTAAGGGGAAGTGGTTCCTGCTTTGATGATGTTGCCCTTATAAAGTTTGAACTTCACTTCTCCGGTTACATATTCCTGTGTGGAAGTAACAAATGCCTGAACTGCCTCACGAAGGGGCGTGAACCATTTACCTTCGTATACGATCTGTGCAAATTTATTACCCATGTCTTTTTTCACTTCCATGGTAGCACGGTCTAAAACCAGCTCTTCCAGCTGCTGATGTGCTTCTAAGAGAATGGTTCCGCCTGGTGTTTCATAAACGCCTCTGGATTTCATGCCTACTACACGGTTTTCCACGATATCCACAATGCCGATGCCGTGCTTACCGCCAAGCTCATTTAACTTTGTGATAATATCGGAAACCTTCATGGCTTCTCCGTTTACGCTGACAGGAATGCCTTTTTCAAAGGTCATGGTTACGTATTCCCCTTCATCAGGAGCCTTTTCAGGAGAAACGCCAAGCACCAGAAGATGATCGTAATTTGGCTCATTTGCCGGATCTTCCAGCTCTAGGCCCTCATGGCTGATGTGCCATAAATTGCGGTCACGGCTGTAGCTGTTGTTTGCTGAAAACGGAAGGTCGATTCCGTGCTGTTTGCAGTATTCAATCTCATCTTCACGGGACTGCATGGTCCATACATCGGTCATACGCCATGGTGCGATGATCTTTAAATCAGGAGCAAGTGCTTTGATACCAAGCTCGAAACGGATCTGGTCGTTGCCCTTTCCGGTTGCTCCGTGGCAGATGGCAGTAGCGCCTTCCTTCCTTGCGATCTCAACCAGTCTTTTTGCAATGGCAGGACGAGCCATGGAAGTACCCAGAAGATACTTATTCTCATAAACGGCATTGGCCTGTACACATGGAATGATGTAGTTGTCGCAGAAGTCATCTACCAGATCTTCTATATATAATTTGGAAGCGCCGGATAATTTGGCTCTCTCCTCCAGACCATCAAGTTCATTGCCCTGTCCGCAGTCGATGCAGCAGCAAACTACCTCATAATCAAAATTTTCCTTTAACCATGGAATAATGGCAGTGGTGTCAAGTCCGCCGGAATAGGCTAAGATTACTTTCTCTTTCATATATAATTCCTCCTCAATGGTTTTTTGTATATTTCCTTTTTGAACTTACATAAATATACAACAAAACTGGGGGAAATGCAAGGGTAAAATGAAAAATATAAAAACATCTTGCATAATATACAAAAGGGATGTATAATTATGAAAATCCTGAAGGGAATGGCAAAACGCTCATGAATGGAGAGCGCAGAGCCGATACAAAATAGAGAATGCAAAGGAGCGATGACGATGATTAAAGCAGGAATTATAGGATCAACCGGATATGCAGGCGGTGAGCTGGCAAGACTTTTACTCCAGAGAGATGACGTGGAGATTAAGTGGTACGGATCAAAAAGCTATGTGGACCAGAAATACGCTTCCATTTATCAGAATATGTTTGAAATCGTCAGCGATTCCTGCATGGATGATAATATAGAAGCATTGTCAGAGAAGGTGGACGTTATTTTTACGGCAACACCTCAGGGTTTTCTGGCATCTGCTTTAAATGACCGTATTTTATCACAGACCAAAGTGATTGATTTAAGTGCAGATTTCCGGATTCAGGATGTGAATATCTATGAAGAGTGGTATCAGATCCAGCATCATTCTCCTCAATATATAAAGGAAGCAGTATACGGACTTCCGGAAATCAACCGGGAAAAGATTAAAAATGCAAGGCTGATAGCTAATCCGGGCTGTTACCCCACCTGTTCGGAGCTTTCTATTTATCCTCTGGTAAAAGAAGGCCTGATTGATCCTGATACAATTATTATTGATGCAAAATCAGGAACGTCTGGAGCGGGAAGAGGAGCAAAGCTTGACAATCTTTACTGCGAAGTAAATGAGAACATCAAAGCTTACGGAGTGGGTGTACACAGACATACGCCTGAGATAGAAGAGCAGCTTTCTTACGGAGCAGGAAAACCGGTAACCATCAGTTTCACTCCTCACCTGGTTCCCATGAACAGAGGAATTCTCATAACTGCTTATGCGTCATTAACCAGTAAGGTTTCTTATGATGAAGTAAAGTCTGTTTATGATAAATATTATGACAAAGAATTCTTTGTCCGTGTGCTGGAAAAAGATGTGACACCTCAGACAAAATGGGTGGAAGGAAGCAACTTTGTTGATGTGAATTTCAAGATCGATCCAAGAACAAACCGGATTGTGATGATGGGAGCCATGGATAATCTGGTTAAGGGAGCCGCCGGGCAGGCAGTCCAGAACATGAATCTTTTATTCGGACTGGAGGAAAACAAGGGACTGAAGCTGATTCCCATGTTTCCGTAGATGTTGAAAGGACGAATCACCGTAAAGGAAAAAACAATGATAATACGATCAATGACAATAGATGATTATGACCAGGTATATGCACTATGGTCAGGAATTAAGGGATTCGGTATCCGGGCTGTTGATGATTCGAAAGAAGGGATCAGCCGCTTTCTTCAGAGGAATCCGAATCTGAGTGTGGTTGCAGAAGATAACAAAGCCATTATAGGTTCTATATTATGCGGTCATGACGGGCGCAGGGGAACGTTATACCATGTGTGCGTAGCAGAAAGATACAGAAAGCATGGAGTCGGTCGTGAAATGGTCTCGGAAGCAGTCAGCCGATTAAAGAAAGAGGGAATTAATAAAGTCAATTTAATTGCCTTTTGTAATAACCTTTTGGGAAATAATTTCTGGCGGAAGGAAAAATTTACATTTCGTGATGATTTAAATTACTATGATTTGGCTATCAGTGAGGAAAACAAAACTGATTTTGTAAGCTGACCGGATACTATGACAGGAAACAGGGAGGAAATATATTATGAAGCAGATAAGCGGAGGAGTAACAGCAGCAAAGGGATTTAAAGCTGCATCAACAGCGGCAGGCATTAAATATAAAAATAACCGGAAAGATATGGCGATGATTTACAGTGAGGTTCCATGCAAGGCAGCAGGTACATTTACTACCAATATTGTAAAAGCAGCCCCGGTTAAATGGGATAAAGAGATCGTGACCAGTTCTCCCTTTGCTCAGGCAGTTGTGGTAAATGCAGGAATTGCCAATGCATGTACTGGAGAAGAAGGATTTTCCTACTGCAGTCAGACGGCAAAAGCTGTTTCCCAGTGCCTTTCCATCCCGGAAGATTCCGTTCTGGTAGCTTCTACAGGAGTCATCGGAATGCAGCTTCCCATTGACCGTATTACAGCGGGGGTAAAGACAATGTCTGTTATCCTGGACGGCAGTGAGGAGAGCGGAACCGCTGCAGCACAGGCGATTATGACTACCGATACAGTAAAAAAGGAAGTGGCCGTTCAGTTTGAGGCTGGGGGTGCTACCATTACCATCGGAGGCATGTGTAAGGGCTCCGGAATGATTCACCCTGACATGTGTACCATGTTAAGCTTTGTTACTACCGATGCAGCAATTTCCAAAGAACTGCTTCAGGAAGCATTAAGGGAAGATATCAAGGATACCTACAATATGATTTCTGTTGACGGAGATACATCAACCAACGATACCGTTCTTCTTCTGGCAAACGGAATGGCTGGAAATAAAGAAATTACGGAAAAAAATGAAGATTATCAGTTATTTATCAAAGCACTTAACTTCATCAATGAAACTCTGGCAAAAAAGATGGCAGGGGACGGAGAAGGCTGCACGGCTTTATTTGAAGTAAAAATTATTGGAGCAGAAACAAAGGCACAGGCTGTAACATTATCAAAATCAGTGATTACCTCCAGTCTGACAAAAGCAGCTATTTTTGGTCATGATGCCAACTGGGGACGGATTCTTTGTGCGATGGGATACTCAGGAGCTTCCTTTGACCCGGAAAAAGTAGATCTGTATTTTGAAAGCGCGGCAGGAAAACTTCAGATTATTGAGAATGGCGTAGCACTTCCCTACAGTGAGGAAGAGGCGACTAAGATATTATCGGAGCCGGAAGTGACTGCCATTGCCGATATAAAAATGGGAAATGCATCTGCAACGGCCTGGGGTTGTGACCTGACCTTTGACTATGTGAAAATCAACGCAGATTACCGTTCATAATTATTTCAGGGCAGATCATAAGAAGGAGAGGAAACAAAAAATGATACTGGATCATAGCATTATGCAAAAAGCTGAAGTGTTAATTGAGGCACTTCCTTATATACAGAGGTTTAACCGTAAAACCATTGTGGTAAAATACGGCGGAAGCGCCATGGTAGATGAGGAATTAAAAAAACAGGTAATTCAGGATGTAGTACTTTTAAAGCTGGTAGGATTTAAGCCTATTATTGTTCACGGCGGCGGAAAAGAGATCAGCAGATGGGTGGAGAAAACCGGTATGGAGCCACATTTTGTCAATGGCTTACGGGTAACAGATGAAGCCACTATGGAGATTGCAGAGATGGTATTAAACCGGGTAAACAAAAGCCTGGTTCAGCTTGTCAATGAGCTTGGAGTTAAGGCTGTGGGAATCAGCGGAAAAGACGGCATGATGTTAAAGTGCCAGAAGCGGTATTCTAACGGAGAAGACATTGGCTTTGTAGGCGACATCACAGCGGTAGATACTCAGATCATCAACGATCTTCTGGAAAAGGATTTTCTTCCCATCATCTGTCCGGTAGGATTTGATGAGGACTTTAAAACCTATAACATCAATGCTGACGATGCGGCCTGTGCCATTGCAACAGCCATGGAGGCAGAGAAACTGGCTTTTTTGACTGATGTGGAGGGCGTTTACCGGGACTTTCAGGATAAGGATTCTTTAATTTCTGAAATGTCTATTGAAGAGGCTCAGGAGTTCGTAAGCGGAGGAACTCTTGGAGGCGGAATGCTCCCCAAACTTCAAAACTGCATTGATGCCATGAATCACGGGGTGTCCAGAGTACATATTATGGACGGAAGAATTCCCCACTGTCTGCTGCTTGAGATCTTCACCAACAGAGGAATCGGAACTGCAATCGTAAGCCCGGGAGAGGAGCGTTTTTATCATGCTGAATAAACAGGAATATATCGATAAAGCGGAATCAGAGATTTATAAGACCTATAACCGTTTTCCAGTTGTCTTTGACCATGGGGACGGAGTAAGGCTTTATGATACAGACGGTAATGAGTACCTGGATTTCTATGCCGGAATTGCAGTAAATGGTCTGGGCTATAATGATGCGGAATTTAATGAAGCTGTAAAGGCTCAGGTAGATAAACTGCTTCACATTTCCAACCTCTATTATAATGTACCGTCTGTAGAGGCAGCAGAACTGCTTTTAAAGGCATCTCAGATGGATAAAGTGTTTTTCACCAACAGCGGAACGGAAGCCATTGAGGGAGCTTTAAAAATCGCCAGAAGATACGCTTATAACAAAGACGGCGGTCATGACCATGAAATCATTGCCATGAATCATTCCTTTCACGGAAGAAGCCTTGGAGCGCTTTCTGTTACTGGAAATGATCATTATCAGGAGCCGTTTAAACCTTTGATTCCCGGAATTAAATTTGCCGATTTCAATGATCTGGAAAGTGTAAAGGCTGTAGTTAATGAAAAAACCTGCGCTATCATTATGGAAACTGTTCAGGGAGAAGGCGGGATTTATCCTGCAACCCAGGAATTTTTATCCGGAGTAAGAGCACTTTGTGACAAAAACGATATTCTGTTAATTCTTGATGAGATCCAGTGCGGAATGGGGCGCACAGGCTCTATGTTTGCCTGGCAGCAGTATGGAGTGAAACCTGATGTGATGACGGTAGCAAAGGCGCTGGGGAACGGAGTTCCCATTGGGGCATTCCTTGCGGCAGGAAAAGCAGCTACGGCTATGGTGCCAGGGGATCATGGAACTACTTATGGAGGAAATCCGTTTGTGACTGCTGCTGCATATAAGGTATTGGAATTATTTGAGAAACGGAATATTGTGAATCATGTAAAGGAAATGGGAGATTATCTGACCAAAAAGCTTGAAATGCTGAAAGACAAATATGATATTATTATAGCTAGAAGGGGACTGGGTCTCATTCAGGGGTTGGAATTTACAGTACCGGTTTCCTCTATTATCAGTCAGGCACTGATGGAGCAGAAGCTGGTTATAATCAGTGCAGGCACTAATATAATACGGTTTGTCCCCCCTCTGGTGATTGAAAAAGAACATGTGGACGAGATGGTAGAAAAACTGTCTGCGGTGTTGGATCAGCAAAAATATTGAAATATGAGAAGCCGATAACTGCAAAATAAGGTTATCGGCTTTATAATTGTATGGTTGTCAGACCTCTCAGTTATGTTACCTGCTGCTGGTCTTGTTAATCAAGTTCACGCCATCGTATTTCAGACTCTCCAGATTTAAAGCCTTGTGCAGTATATAATGATCAAAAAAGTTCTTTGTATAGTCTGTAACAACACTTCGCATCTCCATAGCATCACGTTGGCCTCTGACTTCCTCATTAACACAGGTAAACACGATGTCGCAGTAATCCAAATGAGCAGCACGGCTAACGGAGAAATAATAAGTTTCCCTGCTGTTATTAGAGCCAATAACCGCATTCATATTATAATTAGGTTCACTAAACAGAAGTAAGAAGGGTTTCTTAAGGTCGCTGTCAAGAAGTCCGAACGCACCGCTGTCCAGGCCAATCCCGCAGACGAACCGGTCGTCATCCCGGCAGACTATTGCCGTTGTAGGTCCGCCATAAGAATGTCCGACAATACCCATGCCAATGTCAAGCTCCAATCTGTCCTTAAAAATAGAATTCAGTTCTCCAGAATCCAGTTTGTAAAGAAAATCGGCTACATACCTTACATCCTCTGCCTGTAATTCACTAAATTCTGTTAACCTGGAAAGGATTGGCAGTGTAAGCACGTTATGACACATCTCAAGGGCAGTCTCATCATCGGGGTCCATTACCATCTTACCAGCCAGTTCCTTCATTTTGGGATCCTCAGAAAATGATATTATGACATCCGAAAAATCCTTTGATATATTGTACAGACGCCCATCTTTACGTTTATACATGGTACTATTCAGATGTCCGATGCTTACCACAACATATCCCATGCTTGCCAGGTCTGAACAGAGCACTGTCCCCCATTCTGGAGAACCGCCCCCGCCGCAGACATAGAATAATACCGGATAGCGTTTTTCCTTTTCGGAGAGAGCAAGATCGTCGTAACACCAGGTCTTGATATTGATAGAGAAAACATCCTTTAAGGCAGTGACAAGTGGTCGTTCGTTAAACATCTTGTAAACTTCAGGAAACATGTATGATGACGTAGTCTTACCTTCGTTGCTGTCGGACGGATAGTACACAAACGCCGTCAGTTCTCTTTTTGAGTGCTCCGATGCTGTGTACTCAAGATCCATCTGAGTCCGACCCACCGTATAGCTGCCAATTGGTTCCGGAAATACGTCGTAAGTCTTCATATTTTATTTGTCCTCCAACCTTTCATAAATTATAGTTACTCTCTGTTTTTTTTAAACACACCAACAATTTCTGAATATTTTTGATCTTCAAGCAGCCCGTGACCCATAAAGTCAGTAAAGTACCTGCTAATCTTATACTGTAGCTCAGAGTCCTTAATATCGAATTCCCTGAAAAACATAATCAAATTAAACTGCATTGACTCAAACATAAAAGAAATCAGATCGTCGTCAATATCAGGTCGGAGGTATCCATTAACCCTCATTCGGCGTAAAATATCTTTGATTAAGGGAAATGATTCGCCCTTTAGCACATTTATATAAACTTTAAGCAGAGTATCCTCAGGGATGTTTAAAAATGTTTCAGTAAGTTTGATTTCCAACTCATTTAGTGGCTCGGTTACGATGGCGTTAACGTTACCAAATAAGCCAGTGAGAAAAAACTGAAAAAGGAAATCTTCACTGCCACTATTAAAATACGCAGCTCTTTTCCAGGTCACATTCCGTATTAAGAGACAATAAAGGTCATCTTTGTCTTCAAAATACCGATAAAATGTACCAGGATGCATGGACAAACTATCCAAGACCATCTTCATGGTTATATCTTCGTAAAGATGATTAACAAAAAGATGCATAGCACTATTTGATATTTCTTCTTGCCTTGCTTCAGTTAAACGAAAAAAAGAATTTTTAGGCATAGGATAATCCTCCTTTATGTGAAAAGCGAGTGTTAAATACAAATGTGAATTGATTCACACTATATCAGGAATATATTCACATGTCAAGCGGTATTAAAAAGCAGATAAGAAAAAGATCATTTTTGGAACAGCAGGTTTCACTCTTTTCCGTTATAATAAATCTACCACGTGGATAAAAAAGAAAGGAGGCAGACGAAAGTGGAAGTAAATGACAGAATATCCATGGTTGCCGTTCTCATTGACCAACATATAAAAGAAGAGCTGACCATCCTGCAGCTGTCTGCCTGGGCGGGCTATTCCCCAGGTTATTTTATCAGATGTTTCAAGCAAATATTTGGGATTTCTCCCATGGAATATGTAAAGCAGAGAAAGCTTTTAACAGCTGCAAAGGAGATTGCAAATGGGAGGCGGATTCTTGATTCAGCGTTGGACTACGGCTGGGAAACCCACAGTGGATTTACCAAATCCTTTACCTCTGTGTTTGGTTATTCCCCTGTTTTGCTGCGGGCCTTCTACGTTCGTGATGCCTCTGTGAAAGGAGACAGACAAATAATGGAAACATGTATAAAAACAACACAGGCATATAAAGAACCCGAGGATTTATGGCAGATCCTTTGCCACACATTAAAAGAAAACAAAACAGAGTATGACGACGAAAAATTAAATAGAATTTATGAATTGGCGAAGACATTACATCAAGGAGAGAAAAGAAAATCCGGGGAGGAATATATTACCCACCCGTTAAATGTGGCAATCATTTTGGCGGATATGGGTACCGATGAAAATACTGTCAGTGCCGGACTTCTCCATGACGTGTGGAGGGAAGAATATAAGGAGAAAATCGTTCAGGAGGCAGGTTCTGCAATCGGTGAGATTTTATTATCTTACGAAGAATTTGAGCGTACTCATGAAAATTCAGATGATCGGGGAGCTTTAGTAGCACTTTCAGACCGTCTTCATAACATGAGAACAATTGAATTTGTGGATCCGGCAACATGGAAAACCCGTGCAGAAGATACCTTACGGATGTTTTCCCCCATTGCTTCAAAATGTGCCGATTTCAGACTTCGCTCTGAACTGGATGAACTATCTATAAAGTTTCTTTAACGTATAGCTCTGTCGAAAACAGGAGAAAAAAGTCATAAATCACCTTGTACTTTTTATAAAAGGCCGATATAATGGTAAAAAATAAAGCCGAAAAGAGAGGAACACATCAATGATAAAGGATCTTACAGTTTCCACGTTTCTGGAAGAGCTGTCCTCAAAAAAACCAACACCAGGAGGCGGAGGTGCTGCAGCTCTTGGTGGTGCCCAGGGCGTGGCATTGGGTGAGATGGTAATTAACCTGACTCTGGGAAAAAAGAAATATGCAGATGTGGAAGAGGAGATGCAGCTTCTTCTGGTCAGGCTGGAGGAAATAAGAGCCGAATTTTTAAGACTGGCTGATGAAGATGCCAGAGTATTTGCACCCCTTGCGGCAGCCTATGGCCTCCCTTCCGGGACAGAAGAGGAAAAAAAGCATAAGGAGGAAGTATTGGAAACCCACCTCCTTGCGGCCAGCCTGGTTCCAAAAACTGTAATGGAGCAGGCTGTAGAGGCAATTAAGATTATGGATATTCTGGCACACAAGGGCAGCAGGCTGGCTGTCAGTGATGTGGGCGTGGGTGTATCATTTTTACGGACAGCACTTTTAGGCGCAAAGATGAACGTTTCCATCAATACTAAATTTATGAAACAGAGAGAAACAGCACAACAGCTGGATCAGGAAGCCAGTGTTCTTGCCGAAACAGGCAGGAAGCTGTCTGATGAGATCTATGCAAACGTGGAAGCTGCGTTAAAGTAAAGATAAAGGAGTTTGGGTATCGTGATAACATTAAAAGGAGCAGCGGTGTCTGCTAAAATCAAAGAAGAGGTAACTGAACTTTTACGTGAACTTGAGGGAGCAGTTCCGAAACTGGCGATTGTAAGGGTGGGAGAACGGCCCGATGATATGGCATATGAGCGTGGTGCATTAAAGAAAATGGAGAACTTCGGTTTGCAGGCAGAGAGCTTCTCGTATCCGGCGGATATATCAAATGAAGATTTCCAGGCGGAATTTAAAAAGATTAACGAGAACCCGGACATTGACGGAATTCTCCTCCTGCGTCCACTGCCAAGACAGATTAATGAACGGGACATCGAGCATATGATTGACCCTGTAAAAGATCTGGATGGAATTTCGCCTGAGAATATAGCCCGGGTTTTTGCAGGAGAAAATGAGGGTTTTGCACCCTGTACAGCAGAAGCGGTCATTGAGGTATTGAAGGTCAACGACATTTCCCTGTCTGGAAAGCGGGTATCTGTGGTTGGAAGAAGCATGGTAGTAGGTCGTCCTCTTTCCATGCTTTTACTAAAGGAGAATGCAACGGTTACCATCTGTCATACACGGACAAAAGAAATTGAAAAAACTTGTCAGAATGCAGAAATCTTAATTGCCGCTGCCGGTCAGGCAAGGATGATAGATTCCTCTTATGTTGGTGCAGATGCGGTTGTGATTGACGTAGGAATTAATGTGGATAACCAAGGGAATCTTTGCGGAGATGTGGATTTTGAATCATTAAATGGCATTGCCTCTATGGCAACCCCAGTGCCGGGAGGTGTGGGAGCCGTGACGACAGCGGTTCTTGCAAAGCATCTGGTAATGGCAGCAGGGAAACGCAGAGGGAGCAGGTCATAAATAAATCAGTTAAATTTAAAAGCGTCATAGACCGGACTGTATTAACCGGTTTATGACGCTTTTCTTATATCCATTCCATTTATTTCTTCGGAATATCTGAATGATGAATTTCTTCCGAGAATTCTGTTAATAAACGGCGTCGCTTTGCAGTTTCTTCCTGTACACGCTTTGGAGTAGGAGCCTTTCGTTTTACCGAGGCACGCACAAATGGATAGCAGGCTGTGAAAAATGCAACCAAGGCCAGACCGGCTAGAAATCCCAGAGTCTGTCCTTTTATAAATGGCATGCTGAACATAGCGATTACAAGACCTGCCAAAGTAAATAAGGAACTGTATGGAAAACCGCACAATCTGCAGTTTCCTTCCGGTTTTCCGTTCTTTTTCCGGAAACGGATATGAGTTGCCATAAGCATAATATAAGTGAAAAGAAGTGCAAATCCACCGGAACTGATTAAAAACAAATAAACTTCCGGAAAAATCAGACCAATATAAAGAAACAAAAGCATGGAACAACCGGAAAAAAGGATGCCGCGATAAGGAACGTCGGTTCTGTCTTTTAGAAAAGCGGGTCCCAGGCCATCCTCTACCAGAGAGCGGAGCATTCTTCCGATTCCAAACATGGCGGCTACCATTGTGGATAAAATGGCACTGATTAAGATGATTGTCATGGCTGTGCCCGCCCAGGACATCTTAAAACTGTTTAATGCCGTAACCATGGGACTAACCTCTTCACTTAAAGATGAGGTAGGAACCAAAAGCAAAAGCATTGAAATGCAGAGAATATAAAGTGTAACCAACCACCCTACAGTCATATGAATTGCCCGGGGAACGTTTTTTTTCTTGTCCTTTGTCTCACTGGCTGCAAGTCCTATAATTTCGAAACCTGCATAGGTGAACAGGACAATCAGCATACTGCCTGCCAGACTTTTGATGCCCCCGGGCAGAAATGGTTCTGACCTTAAGACCTGGAAACCCAGAGGTTTATAACCAGGAATCAGTCCAAACACAAAGAGAATGCCAAAAAGAATAAATCCCAGGATAGCAACAACTTTCACTCCTGCCAGAAGACTTTCCAGACTGCTGAGCTGGCTGGCCCCCAGAAGATTAATCAGGGTAACTCCTAAAATCAGAATTGTTCCCAAAACCGGTATGGAAACAGTGGGAAACCAGGTTCGAAACAGCAGGGAAACTGCTGTTGCTTCACTTGACATTGAGATTACCATACCGGTCCAGTAAACCCAGCCCACTACAAATCCGGCGCCTTTACCTAAATACTCTGCCGCAAAAGTCCTAAAGGAGCTGGAGGCAGGATTGGAGACCGTCATTTCCGAAAGTGCAAACAGGATGAAATAGACCATGACTCCGCATATCAGGTAAGAAAGTATAATCCCGGGACCAGCTGCCTTTATGGCAACGGAAGACCCGAGGAAAAAGGAACCGCCGATCACAGTTCCCAATGCCATCATTGTTAAGTGGCCTGCAGTCAGACCATTTGTTTTCTGTTTCATAGGAAGCCTCACTTTTTGCTTTTTGTCTTATTATTTCTGTTATTGTAAAAGTTATTCGAAATAAAAAAACAAGCTGTACAATACAGCCTGTTTTTCTGAAATTATTATTTTTTCCTTGCCCTTATTAAATACTGATAGGTAGTAAATGCGTCCATACCGCTGGAACTGATGGAGCAAAGCTGCTCTATGAGTTTTTGCTGCTCCGGAGTGATATAAATCCGGGTCACACCAATATCTTCAATTTGGTAACCAGTCTGGGAAAACATCCGTACAATCTCATTCTTGGTGAAGAAACGAAGGTGGGTTTTATCAAGAATACCGCTGTCCTCATAAGTCCAGTATCCGTTTAGCAGATTGCTGACAATTGAGATATGCATGATGTTTGGGATACTTGCAAGTATAGCGCCCCCGGGTTTTAAATACCGTTTCATATTCTCCAGTACAGCGGCAGGCTGGTGAAGGTGCTCTAATACATCTCCGAAAATAATATAGTCAAAGTATCCCTCCTCATAATCCAGCGTTTCTTCCACATTTCCCTGGGTTACGGGAAAGATAAGGGAAGAAATACTCCAGGAACCTTCATCCAGCTCAATACCATGAAGGGTAGATTTGGGGTATTTATTCTTAATGGCAAGCAGGGAGGCACCGCAGGCACAGCCTACATCCAATACATTTATAGGCGTGTCAGCAGGATCTTTGATTAATGCCAGAATATCAGGACGTGGGAATAGGGAATAATTAAGCCGCACGTTCCATTTTTCATAGAAATGGTTGAAATCATACCAGCGTGCCTGATTGCTCTGCTCTAAACCAAAGGTATAAACATATCCATGATGGCATAAATAGGTAATCTTTTTTAACTTAAGAAGCTGAAAAGAATAATCTTTTTGTGATACTTCCTGGGTAAGATAATTTTTATCAAACCGTGCCGTTTTATCAAATACATCTCTGCGTATAAGAACAGTACAGCAGGAGGGGATCAGAACCGGGTCCATTTGCTCGTCACCAGGAAGGTTATGCTCATCGGCATAAACGCTGGCCCGGTCAATGGGAGTAATAAAATCAGTCAGCCCAAAGACAACCCCGTTGGTAACCCCATTAACTGCACCAATGGATTCATCCTTATAAAGAGACATACGCAGCTGGAACAGTGCGTGGGGAAGCAAAACTGATCCGTTGCCAAGGGCTAATAAATCCTCTTGTTTTTCTGTTTGTTCACAGGCTTTATTAAATGCTGCCCCAGGTGTCAATCCCTTTACAGAAACTAGTTTAATTTCCTTTTGCTCTTTCAGCCATTTAGTAACTTCCATCGATACTTCTTCATCTGAAACGATTATGGTTTTAACGTCTTCTCTGCTTAAGACACATGTTTGAATGATGGCTTTCATCATATTTAAATCAGGGACAGAGGGGATTATGAGGGCGGCTTTCGGCAACTCATTTACATGTAATTTTTCCCAGTCTTTTATCACTTCTGTCAGCCGTTTCGTTTCCTCTTCACTGTTGCATAAGAACAGGCTGTGAGCGTAGCAGAGATAGGCCCGTTTAAGATTGCCATTCTGTTGATAATAATTTCCCATTTCCTCATAAGTTTTGTAATTTCGGCTGTTTTTTGCAGCCTCAAGGTGTAAATCCTGAATATTCATGAAGACTCCTTTCAAGAAATCCTGATTGAATCATATTAGCGCTCTCATATCAGTATATTCCGCTGGTACATGCCGGTGTGATAAATCCATATAGTGTTATGCATTTAATAGAAATAGTGTGAAAGAAAACCTAAAATTCCGATAACTTGTTAAGGAAAGCTTAAGTATTGTTGAATTGAAA
>SVDS01000100.1 GCA_015057715.1 Paenibacillaceae bacterium | reverse complement strand
TTCATAATAAGCCACAGCTGCCTCCATAAAATGTCCGGCACAATATAACTCGTGGCTCTCCCACAGACGTTTGTATTTCTGATCGGGTTCCTCAATGGTGAAATATGTATCCAGATATCCATCTTCTTCCTGGGCGTCACTGATTAAGTCCACAACATCATCAGCCAGACACTTTAATTCTTTATCCATCTTCTCCCGTAAGGTATAGGCAGCCGCCTCCAGCCATTTATAAAGATCGCTGTCCTGAAACACCCAGCCATAATGATTTCCTTTTTTTCTTCCAGCTGCAATCCGGAAATTTTCAATCACATGGCTCTTTTCATTGGGAATGGAATCGTCGTTGCGCTCCCGCTCAATGTTGATTTCAATTTCATCATTTAAAACACTCCATTGATAGGGAATCATCTCTGTTCGGATTAACTCTTTGTATCTGCTGAAAAATTTGTCCTGAATTTCTACCTGATTCATGCTGCACCTCCTGATTTACCCTGCAAAGTGACGTCGGCATTGTCAGCCGGCGCCACTTCTTTTTATTATATGTATTTTTATTTTTTAATAATACCATCAATCACAGCCTGGGCTTTTGCTGCTGCATCCTCTGGCGTGCTTGTATCTGTCATTACCTCATTAAATGCCAGGGATATGGCATCCGAGATATCCGGCCACTCCGGTAACGGGCCTCTTGCATTTGCATACTGCATTTCTTCAACAAAAGCGTCATATACCGGATCTCCCTTAAACTGCTTTTTAGCAATAACGGAATCAGAAGAGATATACCCCATAGCATTCATCATATAGAGGCAGGTCTCTTCGCTGGTGGCATATTTGAGGAACTTAACAGCACCTTCCTCATTGCCGCCTTTAATTACTGCGTAGTTTTCTCCACCCAGACCGGAAGCCTGTTGTTTATCCATTGGAATGGGGGCAACGTTCCATTTCAGATCAGGAGCTTCCTGCCTCATGGTAGGAACCTGCCAGGTTCCGTTAATCATCATGGCTAAGTTTCCTGAGATAAACTGGTTCATGGTATCTCCCTGTGTCCAGTTGATTGCTTCCTTTGTCATGGCACCGGAATCAACCAGTTTTTTCACCATGGTGAGTGCTTTGATTCCGCCTTCTGAGTTTATTTCGTAGGATGTGGCACCGGTTGACCATACCCAGGGAAGGAAGTTAAAGGTGCCCTCCTCGTTTTGCAGACTGCAGTGTGCAAATCCGGAAACCTGGCCGGTTGTGCAGGCCTTTGCTGTGGTAAGCAGTTCATCCCATGTGGTAGGAACCTTACACCCTGCTGCCTTTAACATATCCTCATTATAGAAAAGGAGCAGACAGTTGCTTCCAAAGGGAACTCCATACAATTTGCCGTCTAACGTACAGGAATTAACAGGACCGGGATAATAGGTGCTTACATCAAATCTTCCGGTTAAATCGGCAAAGATTCCCATGGCAGCATAAGAAGCATGATCCGGATTATCAAGAATTACCAGATCCGGAAGTTCATCAGCCGATGCACCGATGGAAAGCTGCTTTTTAAAATCGGCAAATGGTACGTACTTTGCCTGTACCTTGACTTCTTTTTGTGATCCGTTAAATTCTTCAATGATATGATTCAGTGCTTTCTGATGGCCTTCTGTCTCCCAGTAGTACCAGATTGTCACATCACCTGCGGCTTCGCTCTTTTCTGTCTCCGAAGCTTTTTCACTTGCGGTTGTTGCCGCTTTCTCACTGCTTTTCGCTGTTTCCGTTTTGTTTTCCGTTGCTGACACCGCTCCGCTTCCAGAACTGCATCCAGTCACGGCTCCCCCAAGCATCGCCGCAAAAAGTAAGGCTGTCATTAACTTTTTCATGTTTTTCCTCCTTTTATTTTTTTGTTTCAACGACTTTATTATAACGGCAATGAAACTGGGAAAAAACTCAACAAATCTTAGAAAGGGAAAATTTTCTTAAGTAGGAATTCGTAAAACAACTTCAGTTCCTGTTCCTTCGGTACTGTTAATCTCAATTTTTACATCATCTCCGTAATACATTTGAAGTCTGGTAATAGCATTTTCCATACCAATGTGAGACGCTGCATCTGACTCGCCAAAGATCCCCCTTCTGATTAATTCCAGTTTATGACGTTCCATACCCTTTCCGTTGTCACGAATCAGAATCCGTAATTCATTTCCCTCCCTGCACATACTTACTTCCAAAACGTGATTGCTTTTTGATCCTTCAAAGCCATGAAGAATGGAGTTTTCAACAAATGGCTGAAGCAACAGTTTGTGAATCCGCAGATCCATCACATCAGGATCTACATTGATGCTGCAGGTGAAATTATTTTTCAGCCGGAACTGCTGTAGATATATGTACTTTTTCAGCCAGTCAATCTCATCCCGCACAAAAACCTCCCCGCTGCTGTCCGCAATGGCATAGCGGAGTATGGTAGCGAGGGAGTTAATGGCATTACTGATATCGAATTCATCCTTATCGATTGCCATCCAGTTGATGGTGTCCAGTGTGTTATAGAGAAAATGGGGATTAATCTGTGCTTCCATTGCCTTAAGTTCCGCCTGGCGCTGCATCTGCCCTGCCTTCTTTTCTTTTTTTAGCGCAGTTTCCAGCTTTTCCAGCATGTCATTAAACTGGACCGCTATGGTTTCGATTTCCACAGGCATTTTTTTGTCTGTTTCTACCCGTACCTTTAAATCTCCCTCCCGAGCTTTCTGCATAGAGGCCACCACCATCTTTACTGAGTCCACCAGACGGTCCAGTACCCCCAGTGTCAGCAGCACAGTGATCATAAGAAGAAGGAGACTTAAGGCTATAATCAGATAAATCTGATTGTTTAGGTTCTTCATTAAACTGCCCTGATCCATTACATTCACCAGATCCCAGCCCAGGGAATCATCGTGATAAAGCCAGACTGAGGTATAGCGTTCCTCGTACAGGTTCTCTTCCCAGATAAACTTCTTGCAGGCTTCCACTTTTGTCTCCAAAGACGTCCCTTTCCCATAAAGAACTTTTCCTATCTTTTCCGGCTGGCGGTAAGCAATGATACGCCCAGCCTCATCAATAATGAAATTAAAACTTTTCTCCTGATCCTGGGCCTGAACTTTGCATACGCTTTGAAGAAATTCCTTATCCAGACTGACAATTACAATTCCATTTTCTTTATTTAGATTTCTGTAATCGATAATCCGGTGAGCCAGATGCAGGAGATAGTAATCCTCATTTGCAAATCTGGTACCATATTCCGTGGGAAAAATATGTGTCTGATTATCCGAAGAGACCTTCCCATACAGCTCCTCCTGGGAAAGACTGAAGCTGTTCATCCACGAATTCTCATAGGTAGACGCAGACAGCTGGTTGTAAGTAATGCTAAGTCCCTTAGGGGTAATGATTGTTATGGACTTTATGTACTCTTTTGTATTGAGAAGTCCCCTTAGATATCTTCGAAGCTGGTTTTTGGCAACCGATGCATTCTGCTTCTGATCCAGCCGGTCCACCCATGCCACCACATCATCATTGGTATAAATCTGGAACAACAGATCCTCATAGGATTTCAGCCTGATGGTCAGATTATTGTCCATCTGCATCAGGCTTACACTGGTCAGCTCCTGGGTATTCTTTTTTAAAGTAACTGAAATGTTGTAAAAATAGTAAAAACTTAATACAAGAATGGGGATTGTAGAGGTCGCCCAGAAAAGACGGATTAATTTTTTCTTCAGACTCACTTTTTTCATAAGGCTCCCTCTCAATAAAAACAGATTATCCCTTTACTGCACCACTTGTCATTCCGGATATAATGTACTTTTGCATAAACAAAAAAATCAGCGCGACGGGTATAATCGTAACAATGGCAAAGGCTGTTAAATAGCTCCATTTTGTGCCGTACTGTCCCATGAAATTAAAGATTCCCGCTGTAATGGGCCGTTTCTTCTGGTCCAGTATAAATGTCATTCCATAGGCTAAATCCCCCCAGCCATACAGGAACGAAAAGATGGCACAGACCACCACTCCTGGCTTGGCGACCGGAAGCAGAATTCTTAAGAACGCCAGAAAGCGGGTGCATCCGTCTATGTAGGCGGCTTCCTCCAGATCTCTTGGAACGGAAGCAAAATAATTTTTCAAAATAAGAACGGAAAACGGGATACCCAGGGTTGCATCGGATAAAATGGCAGACAGTCTGGTATTGTATATATGCATTCCCTTAAACATAATAAACATAGGCGTCAGGAGTACGGAAACCGGAAGCATCTGGGTAACCAGAAAGCATAAAAGCATTCCATTTCTCCCTTTGAAACGGTATCTGGCTACGGCATAAGAAGCGGGAACCGCCAGAATTACTGCGATTGCCATGGCACCTGCGGAGATAAGCAGGCTGTTTGCAAAGGAACGGAACATATTAAAATCTCCGTTTCCAACCTGGGCAGCATAGGATTTTGTATTTAAAACATGGGGATAAAAGGTAGGTGGAATCTGAAAGATTTCCTTTTCCGTTTTCAATGAAGTGATGAAAATCCAGAATAGAGGAAACAGAAGCAGACACAGGATCACCACCGATACCAGACATAACAGGAATTCCTTTTTTCCCTTTTTATTTCCTTTCTCCATCACTCCATCTCCCCTTTCATCGTAATTTTCAAATAGACTACGCCTACCAGAAGTAAAATTACAAGCAGTACATTGGCAGCGGAAGATCCAAGGCTGTACTGGAACATCTCAAAGGATAACTTATAGGAATAGGTGGACAGTAAATGAGTGGAATTTACCGGTCCTCCCCCAGTCATAACATAGACCATATCATACACCTTAAAGGTATAGATAAATCCAAGAACAAGAAGTGATTCAATGGTAGTTCTCATCAGAGGAAGAGTAATTTTAAAGAATTTCTGTCTTCCATTTGCACCGTCGATGGCTGCGCTTTCATAAAGCTCCAGAGGAATGGTGGTAAGCCCTGTTGATATCAGAATTGTATTAAATGGAATTCCAATCCAGATATTGGCTGTAATTACTGCGGTCATCGCTGTTGACGGGCTGGTAAGCCACTGAATGTTTTCTGTAATCAATCCTGCGCTTTTCAGGAAATAATTAATAATTCCCACATCAGTGGAAAACATGAACTTAAAAATCAAGGCGGTCACTGTCATGGGAATCATCCACGGTATCATAAGAAGCCCTCTCACCGGTCTGGCGAAGGAAAAATCTTTTTGAAACAGAAGTGCCAGTGCAAAGCCAATGATAAATTGAACAACCAGACAGCTGACTGTAAACAGCAGTGTGTTGAACATTGCCCTTAGAAATACGGGATCGTGCATCAGTTTTATGTAATTATCAAAACCAATAAAGTCTCTGGATCCACGGACCAGATTCCTGACCGTAACATTCTGAAGACTTAAAATAAGATTGCTGACAATGGGGTATCCCACAAAAAACAGCATATAAAGAAACGCTGGAAGCGCATACAGCAGCCCGATATTGTCATATCGGAAAAAGCTTTTGATTTGTTTCACTGAAAATAGTCCTCCTTTTCATTTATTTCCACTGAAACCATCTTACACTGTATCACCGCTTCTCAAAATACGGGAAAACTTGAAAAGGAGGAAAAACCTAAACGCTTTCCCTATTTTAAAGTCTTCCTGTAATCCGCCGGAAGCTGACCTGTCATCTCCTTAAATACCTTACTGAAGTATTTTGGATCGGAATAGCCTACCTTTGCTGCTATTTCATACAGCTTCATATGGGTCCCGCAAAGCAGTTCTTTGGCTTTATTAATTCTGAAATTTTTCATATATGTACTGAAGGTCAGTCCCATCTCCTTATGAAACTGGGTTCCCAGATACTCAGGAGTGACATTGAGCTTGGACGCAATCTCATCCAGTGTGATACCGCTTTGATAGAATTCCTGTATCATGCTTCTGACCCGCCGTACAGTCAGATGTGTAACCTCTTTTTCCTCCTCCCGGGGTTTTATATAGTCAAACAGAAAATCCGCCGCTCCCTCCAGCTCTTCTCTCCTCTTTGCCTCCATAATCATCTCCAGAAGCTTTTGCTGCTTTAATGACTCAAAATTAATACATCCCAGTTCCTTTGCAATCCCCATGACTGCCCATAAAAAGCGGACATAACATTCCTTAATCTCCTTGGGGGCATAAATCTTACCGTCAAGAAAACTGTTATGGAATAAAGCCATAAGAGCCTTTGCCTTACCCCAGTCATCCGAACAAATTGCCACTTTTATCCTTGTTTCCAATTCAATTGGATAGATACAGGGCACTGTCTGAACATGGGTAATTTTCGGGTAGGAAATGAGTATTTCCTCATCAAAGGACAGATTCCAGTCCATATAGGGGTTCAGACTGTCAAGTCCTTTTTTTAATTGTGCCACTCCCCCAACCTCTGTCCAGCCAAAGGTCATATATCTGGGTTTTTGTTTTAATATCTGCTGCTGCAGCCACCGCTCCAGGTCATGGGCATCCTTGTAATGATAAAGAACCACAACCAGTGATTTTCTGTACATAAGATCCAGAATACAAAATGACAGATCCGGATACATGGAGAAAACATGTCGTAGCTGTTTCACCGCGCCTTCCCGTTCTTCTTCATAGCGGTTCCCCAGATACACATAAATTAAAATCAGCCTCTCAGCTTCTTCCATCTGATAACTGTGCTGTAAATAAGTATTGATATCTGCATCCATCTCCATGCGGCCGTTCATAAAATCATAGAGTATCTGCTCCAGCGTACCAATCTTTGCCGGCTTTTCCTGCCTGTCCTTTTCCACCTGCATTTCTACATGCTCCAGTGCCTGTGAAAAATCATTGAGGGAAATGGGTTTTAGCAAATACTCTGTCACTCCAAGCTTCATCGCCTGACGGGCATATTCAAACTCGGAGTAGGCGCTTAAAACAATGGCTTTTGAAGTGATTCCCTCTTTCACCGCATTGGTCATCATCTCAAGACCATCCATCTTCGGCATTCTGATATCTGTTATTACAATATCAGGCTTTAACTCTTTTAACATCCGAAGACCTTCTTCCCCGTTCTCCGCTTCTCCCACGATATGGTAATCCTGTCTCATTTTGCCTAAAAGCTTCTGGATCCCTTCTCTGATTCGTATCTCATCCTCAACAATCAGTAACCTCATGCTTCTTTCCCCTTTTATGAAACTGTTCCCATTTTTTACCATTTATCTTCTGTTTTCATATTACTTTAATCCAATAAAACTGTCAATCCTCCCCCTTTTCTGTAATGCTCTTTAATGCAGAAGAAGCCATGGTTTTCAGCATTTTATGAATCAAAAACCTGGAATCCTCATCAAGATTTCTTACCCTTCCCATCATCAGCGGAATATTTCTCTGCCAGACAGCTCCGATCTGTTTGATATTTTGTGTATCTCCCGTATCCAGAACGGAATACAGCGCATTGACAAAATGTTCCCGCTCTTCATCGGAGACAGCTTCCAGCCAGTTATGAAGTGATTTATCCATGTATTTGGCATTTTTAGTCAGCCGTTCTACAAAAACAAATTGATCCCCTTCAATAATCCAGGAGAACGGATCGTGCTGCAAAAGGCCGGTCCTGTTACTTTTTACGATAGAATATTGTTCCTGGCTCTCTAACAGCATACCAATCACAGAGGACTGGGGAACGGTCTTTTCCACAATTTTCTGACTACTTTCCAGTTCAAGTATGTCGATGGCATTTTCCTTAAAGCCCGGACCGTCATGGGAATAAACCTTTATAATCCGATCCTTTAACTGCCTGTTTAATTTTGCATAAACATAAACAGCCAGATTCCCACCTTTGGAATGTCCGCCTAATAAAAGTTTACCTTTAAATTTAGCAGCCACCTCTTCTACATAGCGGACTGCCTCCTCCTGTGACGGAACCGGATATTTAAACGCCATGTTAAAATCTTCTTTCCACCCGACCAGAGTCGCATCTGTTCCCCGAAATGCAATATAAGCTGTATCTTCATTTAGAAAAATGGTAACAGCGCTAAACTGTTTTTCCAGAATGCCGTCCTGTTCTTCCCTGTAAAAGCCAAGTGTCAGATTCCGGTAACGAGGACTGGCAGCCATGGCAAACAAAAGCCTTAAGCTGTTTTCCTCATCCCAGACGCGGCTAAACATCTCTCTAAAATGCTCTGCTTTCAGAAGGGAGCCAATGGCAGGGAGGGTTTTACCCGGCTCAAATCCCGGCACAAACGAAGAAAGACCAATGTAGGAAAATTTAGAAAAAATAAGACTGTCTACAGAGTGAAATGGTTTCCTGTTAAAATCTGATAATTCGCTTTCTGCATAATGAATGATATTTGCCATTTAAAGAATCTCCTTGTTCTGTCATAGGCCGGTTATTTCATTAGTATTTGTCTCTGTTTCCATTTTATGCTTATAACTCTACGAAGCGTTTATTGAAAAGATGATGACCAGGAGCTACAATGATGTGGAAAAAGGCATCTGGCAGCCTGACACAAAAAGGAGGTGAGTAAAATGGATAGTTCAGCGAAAAAAGTGTTAAAAGACCAGTACAAAAACAGAATTATGACTGGAGGTATCTACCGCATACAATGCAGCAAAGACGGGTCATACTGGTTACGAACCAGTTTTGATATGCAGGGTTCAAAAAACCGGTTTGCATTTTCAAAGGCAACCGACTCCTGTCCCGAAATATGTATGCTGAAAACCTGGAAGCAATATGGGGCAGATTCTTTTTCCTTTGAAATTGTGGAGGAAATTGAGAAAAAAGAGACCCAGACACAACGACAGTTTTCAGATGATTTAAACACACTTCTGGAGATGTGGAATGAAAAGAGAATGGAAGGAGAACAATGAACATGAAAGAAAAAACAGATATCAGCAACTTTCTTGATGATTCCGGAAAGATTACCAGGCTATCCCAAAAGAATCGCTTAAGAATGGAAATCCTTCAATATCTGGCGGGAAAATTCCTTAATGACCGCAGCTATACAGAGAAAGAAGTAAACTCCATCTGTGAGGAATGGCATACATTTGGAGATTACTTCCTGCTTCGAAGAGAACTGATTGACAGCGGCTTTCTATGCAGGGAACCCGATGGTTCGAGGTATTGGAAGCCCGAATCAGAATAAAACAAAGGAGATTATAAATGTCAGTTATAAACACAGCCTTCACTCCCATTGATTTCGACAGTTGGGATAGAAAACAGTATTTTTATTACTTTACAAAAATGCTGCCTACCGGATTTTCCATTACCATTGAGGCAGACATTACTAATACCTACAATATGATAAAAGAGCAAAACAAAAAGTTTTTCCCTGCTTATTTGTATCTGGCTTCTAAGCTGATCACAGAGCAGAAGGAATTTCGGATTGCCTCCATAGACGGAACGCTTGGTTGTTATGAGGTCTTACACCCTTCTTATGCATGCTTCCATCCGGATGACAAGACCATGTCTAATATGTGGACGGAGTATGATTTTGACTTTCATACTTTTTATAATAATTACATTACGGACCAGAATCGTTTTGCCCATAACCATGGTATATTAGCAAAGCCGGATATGCCACCTCAGAACAGTTTTATGATAGGAATGCTTCCATGGATTGAGTTTTCCAGTTATACACCGGTTCCTTATGCAAGCAGCAGCTCCTTTTTCCCGGTTCTGGAAGCAGGGAAATTTATTGACAGAGACGGCAGAAAACGAATGCCGTTATCCATTACTGTTCACCATGCTGTAGCAGATGGGTATCATGTGGGCTTATTTCTGGATAAATTTCAATCAGGTATGGCTGCCCCTGAAAAGTGGATGGTTTAACTGGAAGCTTCTTTCTCAGATATATTGATTAAGTATTGCTCCAGTTCCTTGTTCCACTCACTGTAGTTCTTATCATTTCGATGATCTGCCAGTGGATAGTGGGCAGCCAGATAAGTGCCTAAATACTTACTTAACTTTTCGGCTCCGCTGGTATTTAAGTGATCCCCTCCATCTCTGCTGTCCTTATTCCAGTCTATCTTTATGTCCTTCGTAAAGAGGTTTAAATCAAGAAACGGAACATTATTTTTTATGGCATAATCATTGACTGTATTATGGCGGCTATAGTCCCAGTTTTTTGGGGAAGTAACCCCTACTAACAGCAAACTGATGTTTTTTTCTCTGCACAGATTTACAATTCTGTCTGTCCAAAATGTCACGGTCTGGTCTACTGACTCCCGCCCCTCTGATTGATTCATGTATTCTCCGCCCTGATAAGGCGCTACCTTTTTACTATGAAAATACCCTTTCATAACATCTTTCTGGTTATAGTCCTGCTTCGGACTGAAGTCACGGGCTGTAAGTGATTTCCACCTGTCATGATACTTAAAAACTGGCAGATAATACTGTGACATATATTCCAGTGCGTGATTTATTTCCGTTGGAACGTTCCGGTTGTGATAAAATAAATCTGTTTCCAAAATTACAAGCCTGGGATTTTGCCGTTTTAACGCCTTCTTAAGCATATAATAGGCTTCCGCAGAGCGTTGCCCGGACTGGCTGCAGACAAAGGATGTAATTCCACGCTCTTTCCACATTACCATGGGCGAGATTCCTGAATAACCCTCACTATCGCCTACAACAATCACATCCAGCGAATTAGCAGGTTCTGCCAGGACACCATATGCATGACTATCCCTGTTTGCAATTCCATCTTTCACTGTATTCCGTTTCGGTACAAATAAAATTGAACACTGAATTAATAACAGGAGAAGAATCCCCCAGAATCCGACAATTTTTCCAAAGTTTCTCATTTTAGCTCCACTTTTCCTTTAATAACTAAAATAGATGAACAATCATCCCAAACTTCATTATACTAACTTTGTAAAAAAAATCAGCTAAATAAATCTTAACATTTCTGAAGATTATTGTATCAGCCGCACTGATCTGCAAACTGACTGTTATATAATTGTTGGTAAAATCCTCTTTTTAACAGCAGTTCTTCATGAGTTCCCTGTTCGATAATTGTACCCTGATTCATAACCAGTATACAGTCTGCATCGCGAATTGTGGAAAGCCGATGAGCAATAATAAAACTGGTTCTTCCTTTCATCAGATGATCCATGGCTTTTTGTATCTCCAACTCTGTCAGGGTATCAACACTGGAAGTGGCTTCATCCAGGATAAGAAGAGGGGGATTGGCCAGAATCACTCTGGCTATGGTTAAAAGCTGTCTCTGCCCCTGAGATAAATTACTTCCCTCTTCTTCCAGAATCGTATCATACCCCTCCGGCATAGTCCGGATAAAATGATCCACTCTGGCAGCTTTGGCAGCTGCAATTATTTCTTCTTTTTCTGCATCAAGAACACTGTAAGCAATGTTGTCCCTGATCGTACCGCCAAACAGCCAGGTATCCTGAAGCACCATACCAAACTGTTTTCTTAATTCTGAACGGCTTAAATCCTTAATATTGATCCCATCCAGTGTAATCGAACCGCCATTGGTTTCATAAAAACGCATGAGAAGATTGACCAGAGTCGTCTTACCCGCACCAGTCGGACCTACTATCGCCACCTTATCTCCCGCTTTTAAGTGAAGATTCACATCCTGCATCAGAATTGAATCTTCCTGGTAGCCGAATCTCACATGATTAAAATCGATGTCACCCTTAATATTCTCTGTTTTTTCCTGTCCTGCTTTATCAGGAATTTCTTCTTCCATGTCCATGATCTCAAAAAAACGTTCTGAGGAAGCAATGGCGGACTGCATCACATTCATGATATGGGCACATTCAATAATTGGCTCTGAGGAACGGTCGAAATACTGGACAAATGCCTGCACCGTACCGATGGTAAGCTTTCCCTGTATAATATAAAGGCCGCTCATTACCGCGATAAAAATATATCCGAAGCTGCTGATAAAACGTACCACAGGTGCCACAATATAGGTGGATACCTGAGCCTTATGACTATCCTCACATAATTCGTTGTTTATGATATCAAAATCCCCAATAGCTGTTTTCTCATGCCCAAACGCCTTAATGACCAGCTGTCCTGTAAAAGACTCTTCTATGTTGGCGTTCATATGTCCCAATGATGCCTGATATTTTGAAAAATTGTTTCTGGATCTGGTAGTGATCCAGGATGTCAGAATTGCTGCAGCCCCTGCAACGGCAAGAGAGACAACGGTAAGCAGAGGACTGATCAGAAGCATCATGATCACTGCACCTGCAACGGTCAAAAGCGCGGTAATTAACTGCCCGGCTCCCTCCCTGAGTACTTCCACCACCTTTTCAATATCATTGGTCGTCCGGCTTAGCACCTCTCCCTTTTCGGTGGCATCATAAAACCCCAGAGGAACACGGCCAAGCTTTCTGCTCAAATCATTTCTCATCTGAAGTCCTGCAGTCTCAGATACGGATGACATAATGTACTGCTCCACATATTTCAAAATAAAATTTATCAGATAAAGAACCATTAAACTGCCAACATAACTGCCCACAGTCTGAACATTGACGTGGAATCGTGTTCCATGTGCAGCCGCTTCCTGAATACCCATAAAGATATGGTCAATTGCTTTTGCCAGTACAAACGGTGCAGCCAGGGCGGCCAGCGTACTGAGAACGATGGAAGCCAGTACAGCACTCATTCTTCCTTTCTGTCCGCCAAATAAATACAATATCAACCGTTTTCCAGTATTCTTTTTCATAATTATACCACTTCCTTTTTAAGCTGCGACTCACTTAACTGGGATGCCGCAATCTGTTTATAAGCGAGGCAATTCTTCATCAGCTCCTGATGGGTACCAATTCCTGCAATTTCTCCCTGATCAAGAACAATAATTCTGTCTGCATCAAGAATGGTGCTGATCCGCTGTGCAACAATGATAAGTGAAGCCTCTTTATTTTTAATTTCCTGCCGGAGAGCTTTCCTCAGTAATGCATCAGTTTTATAGTCAAGAGCAGAAAAACTGTCATCAAACACATAAATTTCCGGCTTTCGTACCAGCGCTCTGGCAATTGCAATACGCTGCTTCTGGCCTCCTGAGAGGTTGGTTCCTCCCTGGGCTACAAAAGAATCATATCCCTTTTCCATGGAAGATATAAAGGCATGAGCCTGGGCTGTTTTTGCAGCCTGAATGATTTCCGTATCAGATGCATCTTCTTTTCCGTAACGGATATTACTTGCAATTGTTCCACGGAAAAGAAAGGTTTTCTGAGGAATAAAACCAATCCTGGATCTTAACTCCTTTTGAGACAGGTTCCTGATATCAACACCGTCAATTAAGATCTCACCCTCATCTACATCAAAAAACCGGGGGATTAAATTTGCAATGGTGGATTTCCCCGATCCTGTGCCTCCAATTATGGCAGTGGTTTCTCCTGGCTTTGAGGTAAATGAAATCTTATTTAATACAGCTTCTTCTGCATTGTTGTAACGAAATGAAACATTACGGAATTCAAGCTGTGCCCGAATCGGGGTTAAGGCACTGCCTTGCGTCAAAGCGTTCTCCTTATCCTGTACCTCCGGCACTAAATCCAATACTTCACTAAGTCTTTCTCCACAGGACTGTGCCCGGGGTATTTCCATGAATACCAGTATTGCCATCGTCACTGTAAACAGAATGATGGTGAGATATTCAATCAATGCGAAAATACTGCCGATTTGCATCATTCCCTCAGAGACCTTCACTCCCCCGAATAACAGAATACAGATAATCCCAAGGTTTGTTAGCAATGTCAGAGTGGGTAAAAGAACAGCAAAAATTTTATTGGTCTCAATTGCAATATCGCAATAATCCTTACAGGAACTGCCAAAACGCTCTTCTTCATATTTCTCTCTGTGGAATGCCCGGATTACCCGGACACCAGTAATTATTTCCCGGAGAATCCTTGTCAGATTATCCATTTTTACCTGCAGCTGGCGAAACAGAGGGATGGCCTTACTTCCTATGGAAAAAGCAATTCCGCCTGTTATTGCAATGATTGCCGCCATTACCAATCCCATAGTTGCATTGGTGTGAAACGCCAGTACCAGACCTACCACAGCCATGATGGGAGCGGGAAGAAGCATCTGCAATATCATCATCAAAGACCGCTGAATTATGGTAATATCGTTGGTACAGCGGGTGATCAGGGAAGCTGATCCAAATTTCTGATAATCGCTCATGGAATACTCCTGCGCCTTTACAAAAACTGACCGGCGTAAGTCTCTGGCAAAACTGGAGGTAACTTTTGATGCATATATTGCCGATGCAATATAGGTTACACCACTTAAAACGGCCACCAGCAGCATAAGCCCTCCCATTTTGTAAACATAGGGCATATCACCCTTTAAAGCTCCCTCATTAATAATCTTTGCAAAGACGCCCGGCAGATACAACACACAGATATTGTTCATTAAGGTAAACAGTACAGCACACACTGCTGTCCACTTATAAGGCTTCATCAAATATAATATTTTTTTCATATAATCTCCAGCTTTCCCTTATACTTTCATCGTCTAATGTTCACGTCATTGACAAATTCCTTATCGTGTGACATTATAACGTATAGTGTAACCCGATAGTCAAGAGGAGAAATAAAAATGATTCATGAGCAATATCTTACAACCAGTGAATTCGCCAAAGCCTGTGGAGTAACGAAACATACGCTGTTTCACTATGATGAAATCGGCATTTTGAAACCGGAATATGTGAATGAGAAAGGCTACCGCTTCTATTCTTTAAAACAATTTGCAACATTTGACATTATTGAGGTTCTGCAAAAAGCAGGGACGCCCCTGAGCGAAATCAAAGAATATTTAGAGCATAAAAGTCCGGCACGTTTTCTTTCGGTTGTGGAAGAAAAAAGGAAACAACTGATATTAGAACAAAAGAAGCTGAAAAGAATGGAGAAACTGCTTCAAACCACCTATGATATGACGAAAAATGCGTTAAGTGTTACCTGTAATGTCCCTTATACAGAAAATCAGAAAGAGGATTATTATATTGTAGCTCCTTTGTCCAGCAACGGTGCCGAAAATGAAGATATGAAAAAAATGGGGGAGCATTATGACTATTGTGCCGCTCATCATATTGAACTCACTTATCCATTTGGTACAATCACCATAAAATCTGATTTAGAAAAACAGATTTATGACAGGCCCGCATACTTTTATAACAAATTAGGAAAAAAATGTACCGGAGAAAAAGTACACATAAAACCCAGTGGCAAATATGCTGTTATTAATCATAAGGGCTCATATGATATGCTGCCCAGGTCCTATGAAATTCTGGCAGACTATATAAACAATTCTAATCTGCAGATTGCGGGAAATGCCTACGAACAGGAAATACTCAGTTATCTGGCTGCAGAAGATCCTTCCGAATATATCATACAGATTGCCATTGAAGTTGTATCACATGACTGAAAGGAAAGGTGCCGCTCAATTGTTATTTTTGCGGCACCACCTGCTTTAAAAGAAATCTTCTGTATTGTTTTACAGGAAAGCCTCTCCTTACCTGATACTTTCGATCATATGAATCATATCCGTTTTATCGATACCGGCTTCTCCAGGAGTCACCGTAATAGAAAATATAGAATCCCCGTTGGTCCAGAGTGCATTGCTTACCTTGCCGCCATTTCCCTTCATTACAACTTCCAGGTCTCCAATTATAATTGTGTGTGTTTCGTCATATTTGTTGTAATCACCGCTGATGTCCTTACTCTCTTTGCCTTTCTTCGCCTGACGGAAGGTAATTTCATTCTCGCCATTCTTATATATAATCTGAACCAGATCGCCCTTAATTGCCTGAATCACGCTCTCTGTATAGCCTTCTGGAATTTCTTCCGGTGCCGTGACTTTAAAACCAGCAATTTCTTCTGCATCTTTTATTGTTTTGCAATCCAAAAAGGGATTCGGGATCTGGGTGTTATCAGATTTTCTGGAACACGCTGTAAAAGACAAAACCATAATTGCACATAAGATAATATTAAATAACTTTTTCATAATAAATTCTTCCTTTCTTGTCCGGGACACTCGTCCTCACAGTAACCTTTTTTCGGTTCTGTACAATATACAAATGAGTACATAAAAAAGTTGCATAAAATTTTTTTTATGCCTCATTGAGATTAACTGCGCTCTTCGCTCCAAGAAAGCCTGCGGATAAATAATATTATAAAGGAATACATCAATTTCTGGAAACAATCAATTAATCAATCAGAGAATAGATCTGAATGCTTGCCACTTTCTTATTTTTAATATGAAAGTTCATTACATTCGCGTAATCTTCTTCCTCAAAACGGAAATCGTCTTCCTCATTGCTCAATTCTCCGCCTATTAAATTGCCTTCCGGATAAGCTTCTTTCAATATTTCATAGCTGTCTCCCACCTTGACGTTTCTCACGGTCGTATATTGGGAACCGGTTATTTCAATCTGATAAATATATGACTTGTTATTTTCTCCTGCATCAATGGTTTTAATCACAAGGCCTGGATAAAGATACTGCTTCTCCGTCTTTCCTGTGAGCTGATCCATGTTTAATCCATCTGAAGAGGAATACGTGTGGGTTTTTGTGTCTTCTGCTTTTCCAAGCATACCTTCCATTTTTTGGTCATCTGTAAAATCCAGAAGGGTAATTGTTTTTCCATTGTAAACGAAACCCAGCTCCTTTAACGATTCTTTTGTTGCATTTTCAGAATCACTGATAACTGTGGATTGGGCTGCTGTGGAGGGAGCTTTTGTGGTTTCGGTTTCGGTACTGACTTTTGCGGGAGCAGTTGTCTCATCTGGTGATTTTACTCTGTTCTTTCCGCAGCCGCTCAATGCACCCACACATAATACCAATAAACCGGTAACAATGGTTAATTTTATTAATGCTTTCATCGCTACTCCTTTCAATCAGTTCCGTTCTATTTCCACTTATTGTACCCGTTATTCCTACTAATTAACAAAGTTTTTATAGATAGCTTTATAGAAAAAACTGCTGCAGTTACATACCGCCTGCAGCAGTTTTTGTTATTTCATTAAAAAATTGAATCACTCTAACGAGAAGGATAATAAACTTGCATTTCCATTTCCTCTGTAAGTCAGATAAATTGCCTGTTTCCCTTCTTCCAGTTCCAAATCAGCAGAGTAGTCTTCCCACACATTGGTGTACTTTATCTGTATTTCGGCAAGAACTTTTCCATCCCATGCATGTTTTACTTCAAAATAACCGGCTGCATAACCTCTCGTTGTAATGGTGATACGCTTACAATCCCCACATTCAAAATATTTAAATCCAGCTGTAACTCCATCTGTTATATTGGCAATGTATCCTGGCTCCTCGTCTCCATCCCTGCCATCCTGCATAATCTTTGGAATGAGGGCTTCCGATTTTTGCTCCGTCTGAAATAAATTACACGCCAGATAGGCACCGTATTTTCCCTTCCCTGGCAGAACACCTCCCATACCGCTGGTTGTGATCTCCACCTGGGGAATCGTTCCGTCTTCCAGAATCGTAACAGGCTCTGCGCAGCCCTGGCGACTGTACCAGGTTCCATTGGTGTGCCTGTGATAAAAAATATACCATTTTCCCAGAATTTCTACCAGACTTCCGTGATTGTTGGCTGCAAAAGCCGTGTGCATCCTGGCTGGTTTATATGTATCAATTCCCTCATCACAATTGCTGACAATCACTCCTCCATAAGTGAATCCTCTTACCGGACTGTCACTGACTGCGTAGCAAAGTTCATGCATGGCTACGGAGGAATAGTTAAAATAATAGGTACTGCCTTTTTTCCTGATGGAGGGTGCTTCAAAGAATTCATGACCCTCAAAACCGGTACCTGCACTATAAGGCTTACTTGGTGCAATTACAACAGGTTCTTCCAAAACGGTTACCATGTCATCCGCAAGCACCGTCACCATAGCTCCATATCTGGTATCATCCTGGGGGCCGCAGAAACCACAATAGAGATAAATTTTATTATCTTCTCTTAATACTCCCGGATCGAACTGGGGCTGGTCTCCCGGCCGCTCTCCCAGACGCCCTCCACTGGAATCCTTCACATATCCATAAAACTCATATCTGCCTGCCGGAGTATCACAAACTGCAACCGATACCACTGGAACCTTGTCAAGGACGTAGTAAAGATAATATCTGCCGTCAGATCCCACTACCACATCCGGCGCATACAGACACATCTTTCCTTCTTTGTTCATGGGATCACTTGTTTTTGGATAAATCACGCCTTCATACCGCCAGTTTCCAAGATCATCCACTGGTGCAGACCAGCAGACGTAATCTCCCAGGCAGAAAACGTAACCATTAAAGAAATCATGGGAACCATAAACATACACTCTGTCCCCAAACACATAGGGTTCCCCATCGGGAATATATTCCCATGAGGGTAAATAGGGGTTCACTGCATATTTTTTCATCTTATCTCCATTTCTGCAATCACCTGCTGCTATACGAATTTTTCCTTCAGCCTGTCTAATAAAAATTTCATCAGTTCCTGTTCATTCTGCTGATTCATAGCAATTTTTTCTGTGGAAAACAAAATTCCATCCGGATTTTCATTTGTAAACGGCTGCCATACCGGCATTGGCGTTCCATCTGCATCATCTCCGTTTGGATCGCCTGTCTTGACAAAATTCGTCCAGTAATTTGCCATGCATCTCGCCAGATCGTAATGCTTTCCTTTAAAAGGCCTCCAGCATTTTGCAAGTGTTTCAAAAAAGAACCACAAATCCACGGAATGAAAGTTTCCTGGATGATCCCAGCCTGGAATATCCGCATCAAAGGTATAATAATAGCAATTAACCGGATTGCCAATTTGGGCATTTTTATGAAATAATCCCCTTACGGCAAACTCTATGCTGCTTACGGAACCGGAATTTCCTTCTTCATCCCTCTTTTCGCTTCCCAGCAGACGAAGAAATTCCTCTTTCTGCCCGGGAAATAGCGTCTTTATCTTTTCCATTAGCTCCTCATCGGAATCTGAATGGATGGAATCAAAAAATTCATCCGAAGTATTACCCGCCATAACGGGAACCATGGCTCTCTTATTTTCCATAAAACGTTGAAAAGAATTACCAAAACAAAATACATCATCTATGACAGTTCCCATAAAGCCGCCAAACTGCTCATACTTTTCATGCAGCAGCTTTCCGTCCATGGCCCTTGCCTGAGTCAGATCTTTTGCACCGATAAATTCAAAGAATTTCTCACCTGTCTTTTCTGCATCGGTAAGTGTATGGCTGAACGGATCGGAATTTGGGTCGTATGGGCGGCAGAAAACACCACTTAATACAATTGCTTTTTGAAACAGGCCTTCACTTTTTGGCGTGGTCAGGTGGGTCATCACACTGCCGCCCCCGGCTGACTGACCTGCTATGGTTATATTTTGAGGATCACCTCCAAATGCCTCAATATTTCTGACAACCCATTTTAATCCCGCCAGCTGATCCAAATGGCCAAAATTAGCCGGAGCCTCCGGCTGTGTGGCAGTCAGTTCCGGATGGGACAGAAATCCAAACAAATTCACCCGGTAATTAACGGAAACCACAATGACCCCTCTCCTGGCCAGCCGCTCTCCGTCAAATTCCATCTCGGCAGTATATCCACACTGCAGCCCGCCTCCAAAATACCATACCAGGACAGGTAGTTTCTCATCCGCTTTCTTTGCTCCGGTCCAGATATTCAGGTAAAGGCAGTCTTCACTCATTGCTATCTCCGGGTCCACGTGCCATTCCCTGTCATAGATATTATCACTAAGTCCCGGCACTCCCTGCATGGATATGGGCGCAAACCGGAAACAGTCCCGGACTCCCTCCCAGTTCTCACATGGCTTAGGCTCCCTCCATCTGTTTTCTCCTACCGGCGGTGCTGCAAATGGAATTCCTTTAAATGCAGTGATTCTGGGATCTGCTGCCTCAATTCCTCTTACCAGACCATTTTCCGTTTCTGCTATGCGAATCATAATAGCCCCCCTTCCTTACTTACCAGTTTTCTTGGATCAATGTGATAAATCTTTTCGGCTACCAGATCTCCAAATGGACCAGGATTGCATTGATCCCCCTCCAGCAGCATTCCAAAGAAATCACTGGAAACCTGGGGATCTTTTTTCACGGTTTTAATATCCTCTATTTTCATCACGTATTGATGCCGTTGTCTTCCCCTCATAGTATCCCATGGATACTTATCTGCAGAATGGAACTGAAGTGTATACTGCTTTGTATCCACATCGATCTGAAAGATTCCCTCCTGCCCCTCTTTATCAAACCCATAAAATTCCTGCCATGCAGGAAGGTCAAGACA
>SVDS01000099.1 GCA_015057715.1 Paenibacillaceae bacterium | reverse complement strand
CTGGTTCCTGGAAAAAAGCACAGGGTGATCGTAAATGGTTTATTTCTGCTGCCTCTCATAGGCGCTTTTTTCATAACTGTGCTGATCCCTTTTATATTTGGCATTTTTTATTCATTTACGGACTGGAATGGAATTAAGTTTACCCAGTTTGTTGGTCTTAAGAATTATGGACAGATGTTTCATGCTCCGGATTATTTATATTCGCTGTTAATTACATTCTTATTTACGGTCTTTAATATGATATCTGTCAATTTAGCTGCGTTTTTCCTGGCAATTTTATGTACCTCAGGGGTAAAGGGAAGAAATTTCTACAGAGCTTCCTTTTTTCTTCCTAATTTAATCGGAGGAATTGTACTGGGATATGTGTGGCAGTTTATCTTTAATAAAGTGTTCACAAGCGTGGTGGCAGGAAGTGCTTCCATGCTGACCAGTCCCAATCTGGCATTTTTTGCAATTCTCATTGTCAGTACATGGCAGTACGCCGGTTATATTATGATGATTTATGTTACCGGTCTTCAGGGAGTTCCAAGAGATATTCTGGAAGCGTCGGCTGTAGACGGGGCAGGAGCGTTAAAAACTCTCCTACATATTAAGCTGCCTATGATTGCCAATACTTTTACGGTTTGTATCTTTCTTACCCTGGTCTGTTCCTTTAAGCAGTTCGATTTAAACTATGCCATTACAAACGGAGCGCCCAGCCGGATTCTGGGAGCAAAGGCAGTGGCTTCCACGGAGTTTCTGGCTCTTAATATTTATAATACGGCGATTGCAAGAAACAGATATGCGGAAGGGCAGACAAAGGCAGTGGTTTTCTTTCTCATTCTGGCAGCCGTATCTCTTACCCAGGTTTCCATCAGTAAGAAAAGGGAGGTGGAACTATGAAAGAAATTAGCAGGAGGAACAAAATGACATGGGACGCAAGGCAGCCAAAACATCTGATTCCTGAGCTGATTGGTCTCATACTGTCACTGGCTGTGCTGTCTCCTTTTATTCTTGTGGTATTTAATGCAGCGAAAAAAAGTGCAGATATTGTAATTAGTCCCATTGCACCTCCGTCTGACTGGGGACAACTGTTTATTAACTTAAAAAATGTGATCGGCAACCAGAATTTCAGCTATTGGAAATCCTTTGGAAGTTCCTTGTACATCACTGCAGTCAGTCTTATTTTACTGACCTTATTTTCCAGCATGGCGGCATGGGTGCTGGTTCGGAATAAGACAAAATGGTCCCAGTTGATTTTCATGATGTTTGTGGCATCCATGGTTATCCCGTTTCAGGTAGTCATGCTTCCTCTTTTGTCTACGTTTCGCAAGGTATCTGAATTTACAGGTATTCCTCTGTTAAGCAGCTATACCGGCATCATAACTGCCTATCTGGGATTTGGTGGTTCCTTATCTGTGTTTATTCTTCATGGATTTATAAAGGGAATTCCAAAAGAACTGGAAGAAGCAGCATGGATTGATGGATGCAGTCCGGAAAATACATTTTTCCAGATCGTTTTTCCGCTGTTAAAGCCTGTGCAGATGACTGTGCTGATTCTAAACGGAATCTGGATCTGGAACGATTACCTTCTTCCTTCACTGATGCTGGGGCTTAATGGAAGAATCAAAACCTTGCCTGTTGCAGTGAGCAGCTTTGTAGGTTCCTATGTCAAGCAGTGGGATTTAATCCTGGCAGCCGCATTTCTTGCCATGATTCCTATTGTGATTCTGTTTTTATGTGCCCAGAGGCAGATTATACAGGGAATGGTAGAAGGGGCAATTAAATAATGGAAAGGAGTCTGAGATGGAACGAAAATGGTGGAAAGAGGCAATTGTATATCAGATTTATCCCAGAAGTTTTAAAGACAGCAACGGAGATGGGATCGGCGACTTAAACGGGATCAGGCAGAAGATTTCCTATTTAAAACTATTAGGAATTGATGTAATCTGGCTGTCACCTGTCTATCAATCCCCCAACGATGATAATGGATATGACATCAGTGATTACAAAAAGGTTATGGATGAGTTCGGAACCATGAATGATTTTGATAATTTGTTAAAAGAGGCCCATGAAAACGGAATCAGAATTATTATGGACCTGGTGGTAAATCATACCTCTGATGAGCATCCCTGGTTCCTGGAGAGCCGGAGCAGCAGGGAGAATCCTTACCGGGATTATTACATCTGGAGAGAGGGAAAGGGAGAGAATGAACCGCCCAATAACTGGGGTTCCTGCTTTGGAGGTTCTGCTTGGGAAAAGGATGAGAAAACCGGCATGTATTACCTGCATTTGTTCTCTCCAAAGCAGCCGGATTTAAACTGGGAGAATGAGGCTGTCAGAAATGAAGTTTTTGAAATGATGGACTGGTGGTGCAGAAAAGGGATCGATGGTTTTCGAATGGATGTAATCAGTATGATATCCAAAACCACCTCTTTTCCAGACGGAGAAGTGAAAGGAGGGCTTTATGGGGATTTTTCACCCTACGCAGTCCATGGACCAAAGGTTCATACTTATCTGAAAGAAATGAATGAAAAGGTTTTGTCTAAGTATGATTTGATGACAGTCGGTGAGACTGCAGGGGTTACGGTGGAGGAAGCCAGAAAATATGCAGGAGCCGGAGAACAGGAATTAAATATGGTCTTCCACTTCGAACATGTGGAGGGAGACGGAGAACTGCTAAAGTGGACGGATAAAAAGCCGGATCTGCTGCGGTTAAAACGAATACTCTCCAGATGGCAGGAGGAACTGGGAGACGATGCCTGGAACAGTTTATACTGGGATAATCATGACCAGCCAAGAGCTGTTTCCCGCTTTGGCGACGACAGCAGCCGTTATAGAGCGGTTTCCGCCAAGATGCTGGCAACCTGCCTTCATATGATGAGAGGGACTCCTTATATCTATCAGGGAGAGGAATTGGGGATGACCAATTATCCATTTACAGAAATGTCCCAGTTTCGGGATATTGAGAGTCTGAATGCATATAAAGAGCTTACTGGAAAAGGCCTTGTAGACCATGAAACCATGATGAGGTATTTAAGGTGCAAAAGCAGGGATCATGCAAGGACTCCCATGCAGTGGGATGATGGCCCGGAGGCCGGATTTACCGATGCAGAGCCCTGGATCTCTGTGAACCCTAATTATATTGAAATTAATGCGGAAAAAGAACTGGCAGATGAAAACTCTGTGTTTCATTATTACAGGAAGCTGATTGAGCTTCGGAAGAATTATGAGATTATTGTTTATGGAAATTATGAACTGATTATGAAAGAGGACACCCGGGTATTTGCCTATCTGCGAAGTCTGGGAGAACAACGACTGCTGGTGGTATGCAATTTTTCTGATGAGGAGGCAGCCCTATCCTTACCTGAAGAATTTTTTAGAGAGGATGCAATGTGTCTGATTCATAACTACAATGACTCTTTGCAACAAAGACATAGCCGGCTGCTACCCTATGAAGCGGCAGCCTATTACCTGCAAAAGAAATAACCTGAATGGAGAAATAGAATGAAAAAACAATGGTGGCATGATAAAGTTGCCTATCAGATCTATCCAAAAAGCTTTCGCGATACCAACGGAGATGGCATAGGGGATTTAAGAGGCGTGATTTCAAAACTGGATTACTTAAAGGAGCTTGGTATCGATATTATCTGGTTATCACCCATCTATCAGTCTCCCTTTGCAGATCAGGGATATGATATTTCCAATTACTATGAGATTGATCCCCGGTTCGGTACCATGGAGGATTTGCAGGAACTGATTGATGAAGCAAAAAAAAGGAATCTCTACGTCCTTCTTGATTTAGTGGTGAACCATTGCTCCGATGAACATGAATGGTTTCAGAAGGCCATGAAAGATCCGATAGGTGAATATGGTGATTATTTTTACATCAGAAAAGGAAAAGATGGGAAAGAGCCTTCCAATATCCGGTCCTATTTCGGAGGAAGTGCATGGGAACAGATAGGGGATACCGGCCTTTATTATCTGCACCTGTTCCATAAAAAGCAACCAGATCTAAACTGGGAAAATCCGGTGGTGAGAAAAGAAATCTACGACATGATCAACTGGTGGCTGAAAAAAGGAATTGCAGGATTTCGGATCGATGCCATTATGAATATTAAAAAGGCCCTTCCTTTCCATGATTATGAGCCTGACCGGGAAGACGGACTGGCGGACTGCAGGCAGATGCTAAAAGAAAATAAGGGCGTTATGGATTTTTTAAAGGAGATGCGGGATGCCACCTTTCACAAATATGATGCCTTTACTGTGGGTGAAGTTTTTAATGAGAAAAAGGAAGAACTGTGTGATTTTATAGGGGAAGACGGATGTTTTTCCAGCATCTTTGATTTCAGCCAGACTGTATTCGGCGCAAGTGAAAAAGGCTGGTATGACAATCGTCCGGTTACGCCCGACGATTACCGGAAGTGTTGCTTTGACAGTCAGGAAAGAGCGGAAGGGATCGGTTTTCTTTCTAATATTATTGAAAACCACGATGAACCAAGGGGGGTAAGCAGATATATCCCTGAGGGAGAGTGTTCTAATGCAGCAAAGAAGATGCTGGCAACCCTGTATTTTCTGTTAAAGGGAATGCCCTTCATCTATCAGGGGCAGGAAATAGGTATGGAGAATGTTGCCTTTGAAAACATTGACCAGTATGACGACATTTCCACATTAGAAGAATACCAGGTGGCAATTGAAAATGGTTTGTCAAAGGAACAGGCTTTGGAGGCTGTAAAGCGCTACAGCCGGGATAATGCAAGGGTACCCTTCCAATGGGACGACAGTGAGAATGCGGGATTTACCACAGGAACAGCCTGGCTTCCAGTCAGTAAGGACTATCCCGCCATTAATCTGCAACATCAGTCTGCAGATCCTGATTCCGTTTTTCACTTTTACAAAAAACTGATTGCGCTAAGAAAGAATGAGGAATATAAAGATACCCTTGTTTACGGACAGCTGATACCCGCATATTTAGAAATGGAACGGCTGATGGCCTACTATAGAAACGGCGAACATGAGAGGATTCTTGTCATAGGAAACTTTAAAATGGAAGAACAGGAGATAGATCTGATGGAACCGTACCGTAAAATCCTGCTTAATAATTACGATACGGTAAGAGAAGCTGGGAAGAAGCTATTACTAAAGGGATATCAGGTGCTTGTACTGTTATTTTAGTCAGATAGAAACTCTTATGATTTTATCAACTGACTGCCATAGAGGCGTCAGTTGATAAGATCAGGGTACATATCCGATGCAAGCTGTTCTACTCCGTCTAAAATCTGATAACTATAACCCCAGAACTGACTAAAGTCTATAATGTATATCTGCTTGTTTAAAACTGCAGAAAGTGACTGAAGTGCAGGCATCTTATAGATTTCTTCAACGGATTTTTCTGCCTCGGGGCCCCCTGAGTAACGAGAAATCAATAGAACATCAGGATTGGTTGAAACAAGCTGTTCCAGTGTGATTTCACCGGATGCATTTTTAAAAGCATTGTCCAGATTTATCATATTCAATGCATCATTTTGAAAGGTATCAGAGGTTGCAGAATAGACGGAAAGGTCTCCATCGCTGTAGGATACATAGGCATAAGTAAGCTGGGGCACAACTCCTGAGAGTGTATCGGTTAAGTGATTAATTCTGGAATGCAGGCTGTCTGCAAATACGGAAGCCTGATCCTGCACACTGAATATTCTGCCAAGCTCTTCTATATCCTGAAACAAAGCGTCAACGGTTGCGCCACGTTTGCAGGTGTTAAAGATGTATGTTTTGATTCCCAAAGAGTTTAATTCATCAACGCTTCCCACACCCCATTCTGCATCCGCAAACAAGTCGCCACGTCCAATGATCAAATCCGGATTAGCTCCCAGAGCTACTTCTTTTCCAACGTAACCATTAGCCAGTACGGGGATTTTTAAGAATTCTTCGGCAATATCTTCAGAGGTCTCACCGTAAAGAGCGGCAACGCCTGCCATGGTGTCTGTCAGACCCAGACGTATCAGCAGTTCTGCTGTGGACTGGTTATTGGCGACCACACGTGTGGGAGCCGCTTCAAAAACCTGCTGTCTGGATGTCCAGTTATCATCATTTATGCTGTAATTGGACACGGTTAAGGGATAAGAGACTAAACTGGACTGCTGGTTAGTCTGTAAATCCACTGTCTCCGTTTTTTGAGTTGTCTTTTCCTGGTTGGAAGAGGCAGAGCTGGAGGTACATCCAACTAATCCTGCAACCATAAGAACAGACAGCGATATGCCTGCAAAATGCTTTTTCCTTATAATATTCAAATGCTTTTCTCCTTTTAAGATTATTGGTTAGTGAGAGCTAACTAGAAGAGTATACTTTAAAAACAGCAGATTTGTCAACCTGTTTTACATGGTTTCACCTGATCACTAAAATGACGATTGTGTTGACAGTTGTATTGAGGTATGATATATTGAAATGCGGTTAGAATAGACTAACTTATAGAAATATAAGGCGTTCAATTTTTATAAATATGTAAATTACTAAGGAGCATCAGCATGAAGACACAAAGCAGCATAACTGCAAGGAATAGAAAAAAAGAGAGCATCCAGCAGAAGGCATTTGTACCGTTGGTCATCGCCCTGATCGTTTTTATTGTATTTTCAGTCGGTTGTTCGGTGTCCATTGGGCAAGTTCCTATCTCTCTTAATGATACGTTTCAGATTCTGCTTTATAAGATTTCCGGAATGAGATTTGGCTCATTAGAAGGGCTTTCCACGGCCTCTTTTGCGGATATTATCTGGCATATCCGTCTGCCCAGGGCGTTGATGTCAATGCTGGTTGGAATTGGGCTTTCCCTATGCGGCGCGGTAATGCAGGCATCCGTACAAAATCCGCTGGCAGATCCTTACATTTTGGGGATTTCCTCAGGAGGTGCATTAGGCGCTACCTTTGCTATTTTGCTTGGGTTTGGTTTTCCTGGAGTACTGGGTCAGATGGGTGTTGCAGCCTGGGCATTTGCAGGTTCATTTGGAGCGGCTGTCCTGGTGATGGTTATTGCTCACATGGGAGGGAAAATCACTTCTGCCAAGCTGGTGCTTACAGGCATGGTGATCAATGCACTGTGTAGTGCGTTTTCTAATTTTATTATCTATTTTGCAAATAATGCGGAAGGAATTAAGACAGTAACTTTCTGGACCATGGGAAGTATCGCATCTGCAACATGGGGGAAGCTTCCTTTGGCAGCAATCAGTATAGGAATTGCGGTTGTGTTTTTCTTAACCCAGTTTCGGGTGCTCAACACCATGTTGTTAGGGAGTGAAGCGGCTGTCACGCTGGGCATTTCATTAAATCGTTATCTTCGCATTTATATGATGGTTTGTGCATTAGTTACGGGAATTATAGTTTCCAGTTGTGGCACTATCGGTTTTGTTGGATTAATTATTCCACATATTGTCAGAGGGGTGGTGGGAACAGATCATAAAAGACTGATTCCGGTTTCTGCCTTGTTTGGAGCTGTCTTTCTCATTTGGGCCGATGTATTTTCACGTACATTGATTCATCAGAGTGAGCTGCCCATTGGCATTATTACATCCATGATCGGCGCTCCCATGTTTATGTATATGCTAATGAAAAAAGGATATGGATTTGGAGGAAAATAGGTGGATCTTCAGGCAAATAATATGATCGTTACGTTATCCAATACTGATATTGTAAAGGATATTTCAATTAAAGTAAAAGATAAACAGTTTGTTGGATTAATAGGACCTAATGGCTGTGGAAAGTCCACACTGCTCAAAAGTATTTATAAGGTGATAAAACCCAGGCAGGGCAGTATTTATCTGGGTGATCTGGAGGTGGTGAAATCAGATCCCAAGTCGGTTTCCCGTATTATGGGTGTTGTTGGTCAGTTTAATGATCTTAGTTTTGATTTTACCGTTCAGGAAATGGTCCTTATGGGAAGAACTCCCCATAAAAAATTTATGGAGGGTGATTCTGAGGAGGATTATAAAATTGTCAGTGCTGCACTTAACCAGGTTAGCTTGTCCGGTTATGAAAATCGCAGCTACCTTACCTTGTCGGGAGGTGAAAAGCAGCGTGTCATACTGGCACGTGCCCTGGCACAGCAGCCTTCCTTCCTGGTGATGGATGAACCCACAAATCATCTGGATATTAAATACCAGCTGCAGATTTTATCCATTGTAAAACGAATGAATGTTGGTACCCTTGCTGCACTGCATGATCTGGAGCTTGCTGCTGAATACTGTGATTATCTTTATGTAATGAAGCAGGGAAAAGTGATTTCACATGGTACTCCAATGGAGGTACTGACCAGTCAGCTGATCGGAGAGGTTTATGATGTGGAGTGCGAAATTTATACCAATCCCATCACAGGGGAGTTAAGCATCGCCTATCTGCCGGTAACCATGCATTAGGGGAAGATTGAAATAAAATAGAAATAATACCCATAGGAACGTTGACATCGATTCTGTGGAAGAATATAATGAATTCAGGGGTATATACGATGGTATATGCCCTTTTGTATATTATGACATAGGAGGAAAATAATCATGAGTGATAAAAAATCAGATAATCTTCATTGTCCTTGCTGTAAACGTCACTGTTCCATTGATGATCTTCACTGCAGCAAAGGAAAAGTCTATGCAAAATCATTAAAACGGAAAGAAGAGGCCAGCAAACAGCAAATTGAAAACGATGATCCGTCTTTTAACAGAATTCTTCTTACCTATAAATTTGGGTTTCAGCGACTGTTTGTTCAGAAAGAGAAAGAATTAAGCAGTAAGAAATTAAGAGCACTGATAATGGGAGCATTGTTCCAGACAGAGGGAAAGACTGCAGCAGAACTGGAATCAGAAACTGGGATCAGAACGGAGAATCTGAAGGAGTGTCTTGAAAAACTGGAAAAAAAGGAATATGTAAAAAAGAAAACCCAGCCAGAGGGATTACATCTGTATACCCTTTCAGATAAAGGAACAAAAGCGGTAGAAGAATTTATTACGGGTGGAGACAAAGAAGTGCTGACCCGCCTGGAAAAAGAAGAAAGAGATCAGCTGGAACGATTATTAAGGAAATTATTACCATAGAAAAAAACTATATTGACTCCACCATTTATCTCAATAATTGTCCGACATGTGCACAAGAAATGTAAAAAAACACGTTTATGTTTGCAGTTTTCATCAGATGTGATACAATGATTGTATGACAACATGAAAGATTTAGACTAAAAACATAAATTAAAGGAGTGAATTAGATGGAAGAACTTTCCAGAATTCCCATTGTACAGCAGGTAGTAAACAGCATGAAGGATTATATTGCAGCAGATGGAATTTTGGTTGGGCAGAAATTGCCTACAGAAAAGGAGTGGTGTGAGAAACTGACCGTTGGCAGAGGAACAGTCAGAGAAGCATTCCGCATTCTGGAGGCCAGGGGGCTGGTAGAGATTAAGCCTGGTCGGGGAGCATTTCTGGTCAGCAAAAAGGAATTGGGTCAGGAAGAACTGGCTGAGTGGTTTCTTAAAAACGAAGTTGAATTAAAAGATTATATTGAGGTTAGAAGTGCGGTGGAACCCCTGTGTGCGAAAATTATCGCCAAACGGGCAACGGATGGGGAGCTGGAGCAGATTGAACGGACCCATTTCCGGTTTATCCGGGCTGTGGAAGAGAATGATTTTGCGGGTATGGCTAAGTATGATGAACGGCTGCACCGGCAGATTGTGGAGGCCAGTAAAAACAAGATGCTCATTTTTATGAGTAAAAAAATTGATGAGTGCATTCGTGATTTCCGGTTGAGAACGTTTCAGGTTCCTCAGAATGCCCAGAACGCCATCCGGGCACACCATAACATTGTGGAAGCGTTAAAGGCACGGGATGAAGAAGTTGCAGAACTTTATGCCAAACGCCATATTTCATTGATTAACACAGATATGAATGTAATTATAAAACGATAATAGAACTGGCAAAATTCCTGCCAAAATTGTGGAATTTTGTCAGTATATTAACGTTGCATTTTCATCAATATGTGATACAATGCAACATGTATAAAGAAGTATGCGGGAAATGGAAAAACACCTGCAGCGGGAGGCATTACAATGGAAACCAGAAGGAAGAAGTCCGGGATACATCGTCTGATACTGGCATGTTTTTTTTGCACGGCAGTATTAATGACACAACTGAATACAGTTGAAGTGGTCAAGAGCCTGGGACATCCTGGCTTTTTTTCCGTAAGCAGTTTTTCTGGCGGTAACCTGCAGCATAAAAGATATGATGCAATGATTGAATCGAAGGATGTGCTGGAAGAGGAAGCGGTAAGTGATATATTTCTTAATATTGTAAGCCGTTCAAATTTAAAAACCGTAATCCTTGATTATATATGTTTAAAAACATTCTTCTTATTTATACCCTTTGCGTTATGGTCACTCCGCACCGTTCTTATGCGGGAGGGATATATAAGCCGGATGTTTGTGATACAATATATTCATAATTCCGACGGAGAAAAAGAAGCAGCAGGCAGGCTATGGCAGATTGAAAATTAATTTAGAAAATGAGGAAAACTTATGAAGCCAGGAAAGAAAATGCTTGCTGCAATATTCTTAGGAATTGCAGCCATTGTTTGCATTGCTATATTTGGAGCAGGAGATAGTGTTAAAGGAATCTTCGATATGCGGTTTGGTATCGATATACGAGGAGGCGTAGAAGCTATTTTCGAGCCTCAGAATTTAGACCGTAAGCCTACGCCCCAGGAACTTGAGTCGGCAAGGGAAGTAATTGAGAGCCGTATGGACAGCCAGAACATTGCTGACCGTGAAGTAACTGTGGATAAAGAGGCTGGTTATATCATAGTACAGTTCCCATGGAAATCGGGGGAAACTGATTTTAACCCGGAAGATGCAATATCTGAGTTAGGTGAGATGGCAGAACTGACATTTAAAGACCCCGATGGAACTGTTTTAATTCAGGGTAAAGATGTTGAGAAGGCTACTCCTCAGACGAATACATCCAATGGAATCAAGACATACGTAGTAGCTCTCAGCTTTAACAGCAATGGATCAAAGCTGTTTGAAGATGCCACCGGAAAACTGATCGGAAAAAGAATCGGAATTTATATGGATAATAATCTGATTTCCAATCCTACGGTGCAGAATCAGATATCAGGAGGACAGGCGGTAATCACTGGTATGAAGAACTACGAGGAGGCTAAGGCTCTGGCTGAAAAAATTAATGCCGGTGCTCTTCCTTTCTCCTTAAAAACAACTAACTTCTCTACCATTAGCCCCTCCCTGGGAAGCAATGCTTTAACAATTATGGTCTATGCCGGACTGGTTGCATTCTTTGTGATCTGTCTCTTTATGATCGTGTTCTATAAAATGCCAGGTATTGTTGCATGTATTACACTGCTTTTACAGATGGTAATACAGATGCTGGCAGTTTCGGTTCCCCAGTATACCCTGACCCTTCCGGGAATTGCAGGTATTATCCTGACACTTGGTATGGCAGTGGATACCAATATTATTATTTCAGAGCGTATATCAGATGAACTAAAGAAGGGATCATCGGTAAAGGGAGCTGTCATTTCCGGTTATAAGAATGCATTTTCATCCGTACTGGACGGTAATGTGACAACTGCTATTGTAGCAGTGATCTTAATGATCTTTGGATCAGGAACCATGCTGAGCTTTGGTTATACCCTGCTGGTTGGTATGGTGGTAAATCTTCTGATTGGTGTATCCGTATCCAAACACCTGATACTGTCACTGATTCAGTCTGATTTCTGGAGAAATGAAAAAAGGTTCCGAATCAGAAAAGATAAAAAAATCATTCCTTTCTATCAGAAAAAATATATATTTGCGATTATCTCAGGATTTGTTATCCTGTCCGGTATCGCTGGCTGCTTCTTCTATGGAGTGAAACTGGATACCCAGTTTACAGGCGGTGCAGTTCTGTCTTATTCCGTTTCTGAACAGGCAGATACCGGTAAAATACAGGAAGCCATTGAAAAACAGACAAAGCGTCCCGTAACCGTTCAGATTAAAGAGGATAATATGACCGGATTAAAGAGGCTGTCTGTTACCCTTGCCGGAAATGCAGGTATGTCACCAGAGGAACAGAAGGCCATTACTGATACAATTAACAGTACCATTGGCAAAAATGATGCAAAGCTGTCTGAGACATTTGTGGTAGAGCCTTATATTGGTGCAAAAGCGCTGAAGAACGCCGCTGCTGCCATAATCCTGTCACTGATCTTTATTGTTGTATATGTCTGGATCCGTTTTTCCGTTATATCCGGTCTTTCTGCCGGAATAACAGCGATGATTGCCCTGGTTCATGATGTTTTTGTGGTATTCTTTGCATTTGTATTGTTCCAGATTCCGTTAAATGATGCGTTCGTTGCGGTAGTACTGACGATCATCGGTTACTCCATTAACGATACTATCGTAATTTACGACAGAATTCGTGAAAACAGAAAACATGATTCCAAGATGCCGGTGGACACTCTGGTTAACGTAAGTACATCCCAGACACTGGGAAGATCCATTAATACATCCGCAACAACTGGAATTTGTGTATTAATTCTTATGGTGGCTTCTGTGTATTTCCATATTGAGTCCATCATGGAATTTTCACTTCCCATGTTCTTTGGTATCCTGACAGGCTGCTATTCATCGATTTGCGTAGCAGGAACCCTGTGGGCAATGTGGGAGAAAAAGAAAGGAAAATAAGAAGTTATTAGGCGAAGGCCGGGTAGTCAGTTAATTTGACTGCCTGGCCTTTTTTTTGATTGTAAGACAAAATTGCATGATGGTGTATGACTTCCTTTTGTCTGTTTTGCATAATTTTAAAAATAATGTTGACAAATTTCGAGTAAAGATGTATTATGAATTTACAATATTGTATGACAGCATACAATAAAAGCGAGCCCGGGAAGCTTAAAAGAATGATATCATACAATGTTATCAACAAATGTAACAAAAAATGTATGGAATTTAACGACTAAACGTGTTGAGAGGTGGATTATTATGAAAAAAGTAATTGGAATTGTATTATCAGCTATGATGGCAATCTCTTTGACTGCCTGCAGTTCGACTGCAGACAATACAGCCCAGACTCAGAGTGAGGCCCAGACAACTGCAGCTGTAACATCACAAGCAAAAGGGACGGAAGCAAAAGGAACAGAAGAAAAGCAGAAACCAGTTAAAATCGGAGTTTCCGCACCAGATTTAACCAATGTTTTCTTTATTCAGATTAAAGAGGCGATGCAGAAATCCCTTCAGAATCCGGAAGATGAACTCATCATACAGGATGCTGGCGGAGATCAGAATAAGCAGATGAATGACGTTATGGATATGATCAATCAGGGGTGTGATGTAATCTGTATCTCAGCAATTAACTCTGAAGGCGTAAGGGCAACACTGGAAGCATGTAAGGAAGCCGGTATTCCGGTAATTGCATTTAATACTGCGGTAAAAAATCCGGAACTGGTTCAGTGTACCGTTGTTTCCGATAATCTGGAAGCAGGAAAGCTTTGTGCACAGGCACTGGCTAAAGCATTAGATGGAAAAGGCAAAGTAGTTGAAATTACATACAGTACAACAGAAGTTTGTTATAACCGCCAGTTGGGCTTTGAACAAGAAATGAAAAATTATCCTGGAATTGAAATCATTCAGACGAAGGACGTAGAGAAACCAAAGTCCGATTATTCCCAGCCGATTATGGTTGATTTTATCAACGCCAATCCAGTGATTGACGGCGTATTTACAATCAACGATCCTACTGCCAGAGGAGCAATTGCAGCATTAAAAGAAGCTGGACGTCTGGATAAGACCAAGGTTGTATCTGTGGATGGATCAGATGAAGGAAAAGGATTTATCCGGTCCGGTGAGATGGTAGCATCTGCTGCCCAGGATCCGGCTGGAATCGGAGCTACCTGTATGGAAAGCGCATACAGACTTCTGTCTGGTAAGACAATTGAAGAGAAGGTAGTGGTACCTATGTCTATTATTACGGAAGAAAACGTTGGTAAGTAATCCGTAAACACTTTGACCCGAAGCGATGAATGCAGAACAGGAGTAGAAAAACATGTCAGACGCATATGTTTTTGAGATGAAAGATATTACAAAAGCATTTGGCCGCAATGTTGTGCTTGACGGAGTCAGTATTTCCATAAAGCCCGGAGAAGTCCGGGCTCTTATGGGGGAGAATGGTGCAGGAAAGTCAACGCTGATGAAAATTTTAGGCGGCATTATCAATGCAGATTCTGGTACGATTTTCATGAACGGAGAAGAGGCTTCCATCAAACATGTAGAGGATGCCAGAGCCTTCGGCGTCAGCTTTATCCACCAGGAAATCACCAATATTCCGGAGATGACCATTGCTGAGAATATTTTTCTTGGTAGAGAACCGAAAAATCATTTAAAAATGGTGGATTACCGGAGAATGAAAAAGGAGGCTCAAAAGGCTCTTGATGCTCTGGGACTTAAACTGGATTCCGGAATGCTCATTCGTGGCTTGTCCGTAGCCCAGCAGCAGATGATTGAGATTGCAAGAGCTGTCAGCGAAGGGGCGAAAATTTTAATTCTTGATGAACCAACTGCTTCTTTATCAAAAAGTGAGACTGACAATCTGTTTTCCCAGATTGCCCGTTTAAAAAAGGCTGGAGTTGCCATGATTTATATCTCCCACCGTATGGAAGAAACCTTTAAGGTATGTGATTCCGTTACTGTGCTTCGGGATGGTAAATTCATCGGAACCAGGCAAACCAGTGAAACAACAGAAAACGAACTGATCAGCATGATGGTCGGACGTGAGTTTAACAATATGTACGGGAATGAGCGCGTCATTGGGGGCGATGTAATCCTGGAAGTAAAACATTTAACAACCGATAAAGTTACTGATATCAGCTTTACATTGAAAAAAGGGGAAATACTTGGATTTTCCGGACTGGTGGGGGCTGGGCGTACAGAGCTGGCACTGGCAATATTCGGAATTGACAGCATACAGTCAGGTGAAGTCTGGCTGGAGGGAAAACAGCTTACAATCAAAAAACCGAAGGATGCCATATCAGCAGGCATTGCTCTTGTGCCGGAAGAACGCAAGGAGCAGGGGCTTTTTCTGGGGCACAGCATTGCAACCAACCTGACTTTTCAGGTACTTTCTGAATATATACAGCGGTTACAGGTAGATAAGAAGAAAGAAAAACGTATCGTTGATGAATTTAAACAGAAGCTTTCTATTAAGATGGCTTCGACTGAACAGACAGCGGGAGAATTATCCGGCGGAAACCAGCAAAAAATCGTCATATCAAAGTGGCTGGCTGCAAAGCCCAAGGTCCTGATTCTGGACGAGCCTACAAGGGGAATTGATGTGGGGGCAAAGGCTGAGATTTATAAACTGATGCATACCCTGGCTCAGGAAGGAGTTTCCATCATTATGATTTCGTCCGAGCTTCCTGAAATTATTAACAATTCCAGCCGTATCGCCGTTATGAGGGAAGGTTGTCTGGCGGGAATCATCGATCAGACAGTAACGGAAAGCTCGCAGGAAATGATCATGTCATATGCAGTGGGAGGAGAACATACAACATGCTAAGCAAGAAGAATCAACCAGAGACGGCGCAGTTAAAAGCACCGGGCCTCTGGAATACCAATCCCTTTCTGATCTGGCTGAAACGGAATATGGCAGCCATGATCGCCCTGGTTTTCTTATGCGTCTTATTATCATTCACAACCGATACCTTTCTTGTGAAAAATAATTTATTCAGTGTTTTACGGCAGGTGTGTGTGAACTGCTTTATCGCTTTTGGAATTACCTGTGTTTTAATCTGCGGAGGCATTGATTTGTCAGTCGGTTCTGTTGTGGCAGCAGCCGGAGTAATAGCCGTTCGATGCGGAAATGGAGGACTTCCCCTGATCGCAGTATTTCTGATTCCTCTGTTATTTGGAGCAGTAATCGGCTTTATGAACGGCTTTGTAATATCCCACACCACACTGCCCCCCTTTATTGTCACACTGTCCATGCAGATTATCGTCCGTGGTGTCAGTTATATTTTAACAGGCGGACAGCCGGCACAGTCCAATAACGAAACATTTAACAACATGGGAGTTGGAAGTTTTCTGGGAGTGCCGATCCCTGTTATCTTTGTAGGCGTGGCTTTTGTAATTCTGTATTTTATTATGAACCGAACCTCCTTCGGGCGTCATGTCTATGCAACAGGTGGTAACAAAGAGGCGGCCAAATATGCAGGTGTAGATACCAGATGGATTCAGGTTAGAGTCTATGTCATGAGTGCGGTTATGGCTGCACTTGCCGGAGTCGTTCTGGCAGCAAGACTTTACTCCGGACAGCCTTCAGTGGGGGAAGGATTTGAGCGTGATGCCATAGCAGCTTCTGTTCTTGGCGGAACCAGTTTTAACGGAGGAATTGGTACCTTGGGGGGAACGGTAGTTGGTGTTCTCATCATTGGTGTTTTAAATAATGGAATGAATCTTCTTAAAATCAACAGCTACTGGCAGTTTGTAGTAAAAGGATTTGTAATTCTGGGTGCAGTATACGTGGATTATTTAAAGAAGAAAAGCTCTATGAGAAAATAAGTACTTACATAGAAAAGACGGAGGCATAAGGACATGATGGACATAGATGAATTAAAGAAGATATGCAGGGAAATCCGTAAGGATATTATTAATATGACTGCCGATGCAGCCAGCGGTCATCCGGGAGGCTCCTTATCAGCGGTAGAACTGATGGCAGGGCTCTTTTATACACAAATGAAAGTGGATCCTGAGAATCCGGATATGGAAGACCGTGACCGGTTTGTGTTAAGCAAGGGTCATGCAGCACCCTGCTATTACGCAGTGCTTGGAGAGATGGGATTTTTTGATAAAGCAGAGTTTAAGAACTTCCGCCAGCTCCACAGCATTCTTCAGGGTCATCCAGATGCGAAAAAAGTGCCTGGCATTGACGCCTCCACAGGTTCTCTGGGACAGGGAATTTCCATAGCAGTGGGCATGGCTCTGGGTGCAAAGGCCCAGAAAAAGGATATTAAGGTTTATGCCCTTTTAGGGGACGGAGAATTGCAGGAAGGCCAGGTCTGGGAGGCATGTATGGCAGCTGCCAACTACCATCTTGACAATCTGACCATTATCATTGACAACAACGGTCTTCAGATTGACGGAACCAATGATCAGGTCATGTCTTTGGGAGATTTATCTTCTAAATTCAAAGCATTCGGCTTTCAGGTACTGGAACTTCCAGATGGAAATAATTTAGAAGAAGTACTGGCAGCATACTCCATCAGTACCATGGAAGGAAAGCCAAAATGTATTCTGGCACACACAGTAAAAGGAAAAGGCATCTCCTTTATGGAAAATCAGGTTGGCTGGCATGGGAAAGCACCAAATGAAGAAGAAAGACAGCAGGCACTTAAGGAACTGGAGGCATAGACATGAGTGAATTAAAAGCAATCAGAGTGGCATACGGCGAAGCCCTTGCCAGTCTTGGAGAAGAAAATGAGAAGGTGGTTGTACTGGATGCGGATCTGGCTCATGCAACCATGACAGCAACTTTTGGATCAAAATTCCCGGAGCGTTTTTTCAATGCAGGAATTGCAGAGGCCAATATGGTGGATATGAGTGCAGGACTGTCTACCATGGGATATATTCCTTTTTGCAGTACCTTTGCCGTATTTGGAGCAGGACGTGCTTATGAGCAGGTGCGTAACGGAGTTGCTTACCCTAATTTTAACGTAAAGCTTGGTATGACTCATTCCGGAATCACTCTGGGAGAGGATGGCGGAAGTCATCAGGCAATTGAAGATATGGCTCTGATGCGTGTAATTCCAGGTATGACCGTAGTGGTTCCCTGTGATGCCAATGAGACTCACCGTGCCGTAAAGGCCGTTGCTGATATGAAAGGCCCCGCATATTTAAGGCTGGCAAGACTTCCAAGTCCGGTATTTGAAGAGGATATGCCTTTTGAAATCGGTAAGGCAAATGTGCTGAAAGAAGGTACGGAAGCGGTTGTATTTGCCTGCGGAATTATGGTAGCGACTGCCTTAGAATGTGCAAAACGCCTGGAGTCAGAAGGAATCAGTATTACAGTGGTTAACATGCATACCATCAAACCAATTGATAAGGACTGCATTTTAAAATATGCATCCGGCTGCAATCATGTCATAACAGTAGAAGAGCACAGCACCATCGGCGGACTGGGAGATGCAGTAGGAGAAGTTCTGTTAAATAATAAGTGCAACGTGTCCTTTAAAAAGATCGGAGTGGAGGATCGCTTCGGACAGTCAGGAAAACCGGAAGATCTCTTAGAAGAGTATGGACTCAGTGAAAAAAAGGTATATAATCAGATAAAAGGAGTGTTAAACAGATGAAAATAGCATTGATTAATGAAAACAGCCAGGCTGCAAAAAACGGAATCATTTACGCCAGTTTAAAGAAAGTGGCTGATACAAAGGGCTATGAAGTGGATAACTACGGTATGTATTCTCCCGAAGATGGCTGCTCCCTTACCTATGTCCAGAATGGTATCCTGGCAGCAATCCTGTTAAATTCCAAAGCAGCGGATTACGTAGTGACCGGCTGCGGAACCGGACAGGGAGCCATGCTGGCGTTAAACAGTTTCCCGGGAGTGATCTGCGGTCTGGTAACGGATCCAAGTGACGGTTATATGTTTGCCCAGATCAATGATGGAAATGCCATCGCCATGCCATTTGCAAAGGGATTTGGCTGGGGAGCAGAGCTGAATCTGGAATACGCATTTGAAAAACTGTTTTCTGAAGAGAGCGGACAGGGTTATCCAAGGGAGCGGGCAGTTCCGGAACAGCGCAATAAAAAGATTTTAGACGGAGTGAGAGCGAACAATTTAAAGGATCTTATTACCTGCTTACAAGGACTGGACCAGGATCTTGTAAAGGGTGCACTGGGCGGTGAGAAGTTCAAAGAACTGTTTTTTGCAAACTGCAAGGATGAATCAATTCTTGAATATGTAAAAAATCTGCTTGCTTAGGAGCTGAGTGATGATAAAGAATGTACCGTCAGGAATTGCCCATGTGGCAATTCCCACAGATGATCCGGAATTAACCGTTTCCTTCTATGAAAATCTGGGATTTATCCGACTGGTTGACCATGGTGTCAGAGGAATGCTACAGTGTCAGACCTGTGTGATTGAATATTATCCCAGGCGTCAGGAGGAAAAACCTGCTGGTTGTATTGATCACATTGCCCTGACCTGTGAACATCTGGACGAAGCCTATGAGGAAATTCTGGCACAGGGCCACCAGATGATTACAAATGGAATTGAATCCAATGAGATGTTTGCTCCAAGAACTAACCGTTTCTTCCTTTTTAAAGGTCCAAATGGAGAAAAGATAGAATTTTGCAAAATTGACGAATAGATGAGAAGACCGGAGCGAAAAGGAGAACTGTCATGAGATTTTTTGTTGATACGGCAAATACGGAAGATGTAAAAAAGGCAAATGATATGGGGATTATCTGCGGAGTAACGACCAACCCATCCCTGATTGCCAAAGAAGGAAGAGATTTTTCAGAAGTAATTAAAGAGATTGCTTCGATTGTAGATGGACCCATAAGCGGTGAAGTGAAAGCAACCACAACGGATGCGATTCACATGATCAGCGAGGGAAGGGAAATTGCAGCCATTCACCCCAACATGGTAGTGAAAATCCCCATGACAGCAGAGGGATTAAAAGCAGTAAAAGTTTTAAATGCAGAAGGTATCAAAACAAATGTAACTCTTGTATTTTCAGCTGCCCAGGCTTTGCTGGCTGCCCGTGCAGGAGCAACCTATGTATCGCCGTTTTTAGGCCGCCTGGATGATATCTCCATGCCGGGTATTGATTTAATCCGTGACATTATGGAGATTTTCACCAAGCATGGAATTGAGACGGAGATTATTGCAGCCAGTATCCGCAATCCCATTCATGTGATTGACTGTGCAAAAGCTGGGGCGGATATTGCTACGGTTCCTTACGGGGTACTGGCACAGATGATCCGCCATCCACTTACCGATCAGGGGATTGATAAATTTGTTGCTGATTATAAAGCTGTATTTGGAGAATAGCTTTGAAATAAGAACGGGACTGTTATGGTTCCGTTCTTTTTTGTAGTGCGCCTTGCGGCGCACGTTTCTAATGGGTGAAAGTCCTTGGTCCGCCCTGGTAGTGGGAAGGACACAGCCAAGACCAAGGGTGTCCACCGCGAGGTCGGTAGATAAAATAATTATCTACCTCCTACCCGATTCTGGTTAATTACTGGCGCTTTTTTTGTATCATAATTAAATATTGTACGTATTGGAAATGTATGGTAATATGCTATCAGGAGTAACCGAATACAGG
>SVDS01000098.1 GCA_015057715.1 Paenibacillaceae bacterium | reverse complement strand
ATAAAAGAAGAAGCGGATATTTCATTTGCATCATTGAATGGAAATATGCATGCATGTGGTCATGACCTGCATACTTCCATGTTGCTGGGAGCTGCGGAGATACTTAAGGAAAAGGAAGAGCAGCTTTGCGGTACGGTCAAACTAATGTTTCAGCCAGGGGAAGAAACCCTGCACGGGGCAAAGATGATGCTTGAAAATGGGATTCTGGAAAATCCAAAAGTGGATGCAGCAATGATGCTCCATGTGTTGTCTGGAATGCCAATTCCTGCGGGGCAATTTGTAATACCTGAGGCTGGAAAAGGGATTTCGGCTTCTTCAGACTGGTTTGAAATAGTCATACACGGAAGAGGCGCTCATGGAGCTATGCCCGATGCCGCGGTGGATCCGTTAAATGTAGCTGCTCATCTACATTTGGCGCTGCAGGGTATCATAAGCCGTGAAATATCTCCGATTGAGAGTGCGGTTATTACAATTGGTGTAATGGAAGGTGGAAGCACCAATAATGTGATTCCGGATATTGCCAGAATGAAAGGCAGTGTACGCACATTTAACTCCGTAATGCGTGATAAAATTGAAACCCGTATACACGAAATTTCTGCAGGGATTGGGGAAACATATCATGCAAAGGTAGATGTGATTTATACCAGGGGCTGTCCTGAGGTAAAAATTGACAGCAGTCTTAACGATCAAATGAGATCAACGATTACAGACACCTTTGGCGCCAGTTCTTTTATGGAACTGACACAATTGATACCCGGTGGTAAATTAATGGGATCGGAAGACTTCGCATTTGTAACACAAGTGGTACCAAGTACCTCAGTGTTTATTACCGCTGGTAATTCCAAAGAAGGTTATAGCTATCCTGTGCACCATCCAAAGGTAATGTTTTCGGATGATGTGCTTAGTAAAGGAGCTGCAGTTTACGCTGCTTTCGCCAGTGACTGGCTTGAAAGTAATAGATAATATCTAAACAAAACAAGGAGGAATTTAAATGACAGAGAGACGTATGATTGGACCAACAAAATTTGAAGAGTACTCGGAGAAGTACAAAGAGTTTCTATTAATGACCCGCCGTGACGGAATAATTGAAGTGCGGTTACACACCGACGGGGGCCCTTATCATCATAATTGGGAAGCCCATACTGCATGGTCCCATGCATGGTCAGATATCGGACGTGACCCTGAAAATGAGGTTTTGATTATATCTGGAACAGGAGATAAATGGGTTGTTGGAAACCCGGATGTCTGGAACACAAAATTTATGGACTGGCCAAAGCAAAAGAAACTGGAACAGTATCATGAATCTCTGAGACTGCTTGAAAATATGATATTCTGCCTCGACATCCCCACAATCGGGGCAATCAATGGACCAGGAACCCACTGTGAAATTGCAACGCTCTGCGACATTACCATATGTACAGAAGATGCAGACTTTTTTGATCCCCATTTTCTGGGAGGAACACCTCCAGGAGACGGAATGATACTTACACTTCAGAACATGTTAGGTTTTAAGAAAGCGGCATACTACGCATATACTGGTAAGAATATCGATGGAAAGACAGCATTGGATCTTGGAATCGTCAGTGAAGTGCTGCCCCGTGAAAATCTGCTTCCCCGCGCCTGGGAACTTGCAGAGATGATAATGCAGGCACCTCGTTCCACCAGACATCTTACCCATTCCATTTTATCCCGTCCATGGAAACAAGCCTTAGTCAGTGATCAGGGATTCCACCTTACTCACCAGATGTACGATATGGCAATAGACGAAGAAGGTGCGTTTGAACGACTGACGAAAATGAAAGGACGCTTAATGGGCAAATAAAGTCACTGGCACTTAACCGGTACTTTTAGCAATGGAATAATGGCAGAGGGGCTATCCCGTTTTTGATGTAACATGGGTACACAGCCCCCTTGCTATTTTCATGAAAAACACCCCCATTATAAGATCGGAGGAATTAAAATGTCAGAGCAATGTCTGGCAGGACCTACAAAATTCCAAGAATACTCGGAAAAGTACAAAGACCTGCTTTTAATGACCCGCCGTAACGGCATATTGGAAGTGCGTATGCACACGCGGGGGGAATCGCTTCAATTTGACTGGCCAGTTCTGACTGCATATGGGAATGCATGGTCCGATATTGGCCGTGATCCTGAAAATGAGGTAATGATTCTCACTGGATCGGGAGATGAATGGCAAGTAGCAAACCCAGAAATCTGGAAAACAAAATTTATGGACTGGCAGAAGAACCGTAAACTGGAAATGTATCAGGAATCATTGAGTATGATTGAAAATATGATCTTTTGCATGGATATTCCCACAATTGGGGTGATCAATGGTACAGGATCACACTGGCAAATGGGAACATTATGTGATATTACAATTTGTGCCGAAGACACAAATTTTTTCGATGCGCATTACCTGGGAGGTGTGTCTCCTGGTGATGGAATTGTATTAGCGCTTCAAAATATATCAGGCATTAAGAGAGCGGCATTTTGCGCATATACGGGCATTAACATAAATGCGCAGATGGCATTAGACCTTGGTATTGTAAGTGAGGTACTGCCTCATGAAATGCTTCTTCCCCGTGCGTGGGAACTTGCAGAGATGATAATGCAGGCTCCCCGATCCACAAGACATCTGACCCATTCGATCTTGTCCCGTCCATGGAAAAAAGCCCTTGTCAGTGATCAGGGATTCCAACTTGCACACCAAATGTACGACATGGCCATTGATAAAGAGGGTACTTATGAGCGACTGATGAAAATAAGGGAGCGTTTTCAGAAGAATAATTCCAACTCCTAAATTATTAATCAGCATTTGCCGACAGATAGACCGCTTTCATCATATCCACGATTTGCCTCTCAACGCTTTCCAGAGAAATCGGTTTTTTATGAGTTAACCACCACTGTAAAGTTTCAAGGATGGCACCGGTAAAAAAATGTGCCATAACCTCTGGATCAGCAATGAGCTTATACCCCTTTTCAGCATTTTCTTTCAGCTTTTGAAGGATATCAAATTCAACCTGCTCCGAAAGAATTCGGAGTAAAGAAGGAAAACATTCACTCTTTAGCACAGAGTGGATGAGCTTCTCCCTTTCAGTGAAAAATATTATGACGCGATGGACAATGGTGATATAAAAATCAATAGGCATGTCCGTGTCCAGGCTGCCTGCGATTTCCTGATCAAACTCCGCCTGAATTTCTCGGATGAGAAAGGTGAAAAATTCATATTTGTCTCCAAAGTGCTTGTAAAATGTAGCCCTCCGTATCATTGCCCGGTCACAGAGTTCATTGACGGTGATATCCTCAAAACGCTTTTCTTCCAGCAATTCAAAAAAAGTACTGGTTAAAGCCATATAGGTTTTTTTTATTCGTAAGTCCATTTTTCTTCACAGCTCCATTCGTTAGGAAACAATTACTATGTCTTTGTCAATTAAGTTACATTCGCTTACACTTTGAGCGTTGCATTTATACTCCTTAAAAGTATAATGAATATAGTAACAGATGTCAATTAATTATCGTCTGTCGCTATATTAAATACTGGAAGGAGTCTTTTTTATGAACACTGATGTATTATTTGAGCCTATTCAGGTGGGCAATGTGGAGCTGAAAAATCGCATTGCCATGTCTCCAATGAACATGGGGTATACAGGACCGGAAGGCTATACCAGCGAACAGTCCAATGCCTGGTATGCAACCCGTGCCAGAGGTGGTTTTGGTCTGATTATCACAGAATGTGTCGTAGCTAATCCTTTTCCCTGGCGTGGCAGCGACAGCCTGAACCCGCTGCTGGCAGATAGTCATAAGAAGTACCGACAGCTTAGCCAGATGGCAGATGTGATCCATTCCTATAAAGGAACCAAGGTTTTTATCCAGATTTCCCCAGGTTGGGGACGGCAGGGGCATCCCGATGAGAATGGAATTGCATCTGGTGCCCCCAGTGCTGTACCCCTTAATATAGACTTGCGAAACATAAACAAGGGCTGGTACCGGCAATTAAGCCGCATTATGAAACAGGCGGGAATTTCTCTCCCCTCAGATATTTGGGACTACGATAAAATCAAAAGCTTAAGCGATGAGGAATACGAGGCAATCAAACCTCATATTCTCAGCATGTTAAAGGAGAAAGCTCCCGAATATTACCACATCATATGTGGGCAGACCCCCCGTGAACTGACAATCAGTGAGATTGAAAAGCTTGAGGATTTCATGGTGGAAGCCGTATGTGCCTGCTACGATCTTGGCTTCGACGGAGTGGAACTGCACACACCTCATGGGTACCTGCTCCACCAGTTTCTGTCAGGGCGCTCCAATCAACGTACCGACTCCTATGGCGGCAGCATAGAAAACCGCGGTCGTATAGTAACAAACATCATTGAGCGTATACGCAGAAAATCCGGTCCTGATAAAGTGCTGGGATGCCGTCTGTCCGGTGATGAGCTTATGCCTCAGGGGCTTACCAATGAAGAGGCATGTGCATTTGTAAAACTCTTTACAGAGGCAGGAGCTAACTATTTCAATGTGTCACAGGGCGGTTATGAGAATCTGGGAGCGGGATTTGCACCAGATGGTGAAGATGACTTTACAAAATGGGCGCCAGGTTTTAAAGCCGCTTCTGGCGGGCTGCCAATTATAACACCAAGCTTTATGAATCCCGAAACAGCTGCAAAGGCCATTGCATCCGGAAAAACGGATATCATTTCTTTGGGGCGTCAATCCATTGCCGATCCTTACTGGCCTGCAAAGGTGAAGGAAGGACGTGAGTGTGATATTGTCAAATGTGCACGGTGTCAGCAATGTTACATGAACTTATTTGAAAACCGCTGGATTCGTTGCGCAGTTAATCCAACAGCCGGCTTTGAGAAGTATTATCCGGAACTTTGGAAAACGGATGGTCTGATGGATGTCCGAGCTAAGAAGTTTATGGAAAAATGCAATGGCTTGTTACTGATTTAAGGAAAGGAGATTACGCTTATGAATCACAATGTATGGGAAGACGGCTTTTTCAAAATTGATCCGGAATGTCATATTATTGGAGATATGGAGCCGGTCAATCATTACCCAGGCGTTCAGATGTGGTGGCGTGCCATCGATGGTATTATGCGTCCCACGCTGCAGTGTGCGCCTGAGTCACTTTTAAATACCATTGAACCATGGGAAATGACGAAAAGTACAGATCCTGAAAATATTATTCGGGCTATGGATAAGTATGGTGTGGATGTGGCGTGCCTCCTGCCTGAATCCATGATGGATACTACAGGATACTCCAGCCGCTGGTGCACAAATGGTGATGCGTGGAAGGCAGTGCAGACTCATCCCGATCGCTTCATTATTGAGCCAAATCTGTCACCCATTAAACAGAGAGGCGTTAAAAATGCCATATGGGAAATGGAATACTGGATGGATAAGGGTGCGAAGATTTTTAAATATTATTCACCTGAAGATACATATATCAATGATCCCGAACTGTGGCCATTTTACAAACGGGCCGAAGAACTGGGCGCGGTTTTGTGCATGCATACCGGATTTTCCTGGGTTCCACCTGGTAAGAGCAAATACTGCCATCCGACCCAGCTTGATGATGTAGCCCGGGATTTTCCAGGACTGAAGATTGTTGCATTCCACATGGGTTATCCGTACTCTGATGCACTGAATATGGTTGCACTTGGCCATCCCAATGTCTATTTGTGTCTGAGTCTGCTGGTGCCTTGGGCGCTTACTGCTCCGTACAAATTTGCACATATTCTTGGAGAGGCGATCCGTTTTGTTGGTCCGGACAGGATTATATGGGGAACAGACAGTGCCGGTTATGGTGCGCAAATCGGAGCAGCTTCACTGGGTCTGCTTGATTTCCAGATACCTGAGGAACTGCAGTGGAAATATGGATACCTGCCACTTTCCGATGAGGATAAACGTAAGATTTTCGGGGGTAACCTTGGAAAGCTGTTGGGGATTGATACCACAAAACGCCGCGGCGGAGAAAATGCCATACACGATTCGCTGAATGATAATACCAAAAAAATTGTTCTTACGACGCCCCGGAGTGAAATAAAAGAAAGCTCTGATGGTAAGGAGAGTGAATATGAAGTTTTAATATCTACACCAATGGGTGAAATGCCTGGTAAAATTGTTTTGAACATGGAAGGCGTTTCATTGTCTGGCATTATATCCTTCATGAAAAATGATAATGTTTTTTCAGGGGGAACCATTGATGCTGATGGAAATATTACTTTTAAAGGTAATTTGAAAACAACTATGGGTACGATACCTTATACTATTTCAGGTACGTTTATAAATGGTATGATCAATGCCGTAGCTAATACAAAAATGGGGGATTTAAGCATAAAATCTAGATAAAACATAATCCGGGGTAGCCAGACGGCTGCCCCGTACTGCATGCTTTACACTTGTATTCATACCTGAGATGATCCTGAGTCGTAAATACAATACAAAATAAAAGTATCAAAGCAAATAATACAGAAGTTTTAAATTTCTTATTCTATATCTGATAGCTTTTGTGAATATCTTATGTTAAGATTTAATAAAACAATAAAAAACAATGTAATGCTGTAACTCCCTTGCACAGGGAAAACAATGCCATATCGCCAGAGGGGTTATGTTTTTGTGAGATGTTATTAAGCAAATTTAAAGGAGAAAATTATATTGAATTTTTTATCATCATGGATTTACAATAAGGATATTACTCATAATGTTGTATTAACAGTTTTATATGGCTGGGTTTTATTTCGTATATGTTTGCTTACCTATAAGAATTTAAAAAGTACAGTGGTAGAAAAGAAGCATTCCTATTTCCGTAAGCTGCTCCTGCTTTTAATAATTTATTTTTTACTAGGTGAACTTATCTTTCTATTACTCAGGAAACAGTTTTTTATTAATTGGTTACCTGGTGGCTGGTTTATGCAGGACATTGTTCTATATATAATCTACTTAGTTATGGTTGTCAGCTGTCTGTTATCTCTGATAAAAGGAATAAAGAAGATTCTAAAGAGAGAAAAGAGTATAGGGGATACGATTTGGACCGTTATTTTGATTCTTTTTTCAGAATTTCTGATAGGTTCTTTTGTTCTGATCGTATTTAATGGTGCCCTGAGTTCTGTCAGGGTTGAATTAGAGTCTCCTACGGTAATTGTAGGCGAAGGGAATGAGACATTAGCGATCAATAAAATGAGAATGGTGCTTCCCAACGGAGTTGAAAATGGAATAACCACAAATGTTGTTAAATTTACACTTGTTGCAGTTGACTTAAAGAACGGTAAAAAGTGCTGGACCCGCTTATCTGGCTGGCAGGAATACATCATAGGGGAAAGTGTCAATGGTATTCTGACTATAGATAATAAGAAAAAGGTGCTAAACTTTATAAACCCGAAAACAGGTAAAATAAACATTTCGGAGAATGAATGGGTAAAAAAACTTCCGGAACTAAAAGATAATCTAAGCTATAATGAAAATGATTATGAACTTGTTTCGGAAAATGAATTATATTTATATGCATTGGATGGTAAATACTATAAGGTTGATATGGTTAACAATATAGTAACAGAAAGTCCGGATTATAAAAATGTTTTAGATGAAAAATTTTTCAATTCAAGGAACACAATGAAGTTATCAGAAGAGGATATGCAGTGGGTACAACAGGCAGGCACTGTTTATTATTCAGATCTGTTAGATATGAGCATATTGTGGGCTGAGGATAGAAATTCAGCACTAATTGCTTACCATCAAAAGAGAAATGATGAGAATTTAAGCATTTCCATGGTTTCGCTTAACCAGCGTTCCATTAAATGGACTAAAACTATCGAGTACCAAAATACTGGTATGTCGAAAGATTCTATATCCATATCAAAAGAAGATGGTTGGTTTTATATCATATCCAACGGTAACTTATATAAAATAAGTCAGGATGAAGGAAACATGGATTATGTTTATCAATACCGTTGGAATAAAGTAAAATAAAGGCTATTCTTTCAAGTCATCAACCATGGTTATGGAAACCTAAATATCAATAACCATGGTTGATTATTTTATTTATTTTTGAATTGTGGGGGGAGCTGCTTCATCAGTGATATCAGAACCAATGTAATGAATTAACTTCTGTAATTTTTCGAGACTCTGTCCATAGTCTGCCACTTCTCCTTCTACAGCGTTATCAGCCCATTCTCGTCCATTGGTAAACTCAATTTCCTGACTGCCATCCGTTAAAGTAACTTGAATTTCATCTGCATTTTCTATTAAAGCCAGTAAGAAAAGGGCATTTGCCCGGAACGTATCGGATGCGGCTGAACTTTCATAACTGTAATCTGGAAATAATTCTGTTGGTACAGAGTATACAAGTGTAACCTTATATGGTGAGGAAGAGGTTTGTAATTCAAAATGGTCATATTGCATGCCCATTGGAACAGGAAGCAATCCAATCAGCTTTCCAACCGCGGAATTATCACCCACATACTTCGTACGTGCATTCCACAAATCTTTAATCGGGTATGCGGTAACTAATGTTTCTTTAGGCTCTAACTGGATTGTAGTGGCATTTGCCCTTGTTGGATAGCTTTCCTGGATTTCACCTATAAAGAGCGACACATGGTCACCTACGGAGAAATCATCAATAGATAGTATAATTGGTTCCTCTTTGTTGTTAACTGTCTGAAGATCTGCCTCCCTCCAGCTGACAATACAGTTATCACCAATAGGACTATTGGTATCAATTCCCTTTACTGTAATGGTCTGATTAATTTTATCAATTTTAAGGATAGTTGCATTGACACCGGCAAATCCCCCTGGAAGATCCTTTGGACTTGTTATTAAGCCGATAACCACAAAAGTAATGGCTAGTACGGAAACCGAAACTGCCCAAAAACCAGGTTTTCTATAATTCAACACATTTTTAATTCTACCTTTTGTATCGCCTTCACCAAAGGCAAGAGGTGTACCGCTTACAATCCTTCTGCCCGTTGCAAGAGTCAGAAGGGAGGCAGAATAATCTTTTTTAACATCATCACCCAACCGTTTAATAACTGCTTCATCGCAGGACATCTCCATATCTTTGCTACTAAGAAAAAATGCGGCCCACACAAAAGGGTTAAACCAATGGATGCAAAGTGCCAAGAAGCTTAAGAGCTTGAAAATGTGGTCAAGCCGCCTAATATGGGTTTGTTCATGTAACAAAATATAGCTTCGCTCAGTAGAATTTAAATTAGTGGGAAGATAAATCTTCGGGTGAAAAATACCCATGACAAAGGCGGTATCAATTCTGGACGAAATAAAAATATTATCCCGATACAGAGTGGCATTCATTAATTCTTTTTTCAGGCGAAAGTGCGCAATAAGACTATATACAAGCATAGCTCCAATACCAAGTAACCAGATATGACTAAAGATAACTAGCAATATCTGTAATGGATTGGCGCTGGTTTGCGGTGTTGCAGCTGGAAGAATCGCATTAACAGAATGATTGATTACTCCAATACCAGTATTAGTTATCGGCGACTGCATATAGAGGATATCCTTTGAGATTGGATTTGCATTTGTAGGCAGAAGACTATAAATGCTTTCAAAGGAATACGGACAGATTAATCGGAACAGAACCACCGACCACAGCAAATAGGAAAATACTTTTGGCACTTTTTGCAAAATAATTCTTACAGCCAACACCATGCCAATGACGATACTTGCTGTGAAGCTCATATTTAAGAGTTGTAAAAATACTGGTTCTAACATTGCTATTCCTCCTTATATCCATCAATCAGGTGCTGTATCTCCTCGATTTCTCTGGTATTAAGCTTTTTTCTGCGGGTAAATGCCGCCAGGAACTGTGGAAGCGAGCCAGCGAAAGCCTCCGACAGAAACTGTTCGCCCTGTGCGGCTCCAAACTCATTTTTGGACATTAACGCAGTGACAGTGCCGTTATTATTTTCAAAAAGCTTACGCTCACACAATCGCTTTAGCATGGTGTAAGTTGTTGTACGTTTCCAGGCAAATTCTTTTTCACATAGTTCTGTGAGTCTGCGGGAGCTGACAGGCTCATTTGCCCAGATAATGTCAGCAAATTTCTGTTCCATCTCACCTAATTTATATTGTTCCATTGAAAAATCCTCCTGTCGAATCTTATTAGACTAATTTAGTCTAACATAATTAGACAAGCGTGTCAACCATTGTATATGATAACAAAGGATTATCCTCCTCTTACGTGATTACCCAAAAAGTAAAGTGAATCATTGGATTAAAAAAATTCAGGTTCTTTTCTAATTACGCTAAAGTTATCAATTAACCCCTTTGTTATTTTATTAATAAACTCATGATTAATCGATTTAGCATTTACCGGACATTTTTTAACACAACTGCAGCAGTGGATACACTTTGTAGAATCAATTTCTTTAACATCAGCATTGCTGATTGCACCCATTGGACAATTCGTTGCACATATGCCGCAATTAACACAATCATCATTTGTATCGGGAGCAATTGATGGGGCAGAGGTTCTTTCTTTGTATGGAGTATTACCTTTTACAGTAAGTCTGGGTATTTGCAGAAGATCATCGAAACCTTCTAACTTATTTTTAATATCAGCACCTAGTTTTTTTGCCGCCTCTATGTCCTGTGCATCAGGTCTGTTTGTTCCCACCTTTTGAGTATATGAATGTTCTGCTATAAATGCAGCAGCTGATATTCCAATAAAACCATTTGCTTCAAAGGTATCCTTTAATTCAATAAGAGCATCATCATAATTACGATTTCCATAAACGGTAATAAAAACTGCAGCCGTATTATTTCCCTTTACATTGGAGAAAAAATCAATTAAAAACTTTGGCACTCTGCCAGCATATACGGGCACACCGACTATTACCAGATCATGAGAGTCAAAGGTGATACTATTTTCTCTCATAGCAGGTAAGGTAAGATTGTATTCCCGATAGTCATTACTAATTCCCTCAGCCACTCCCTTTACCACTTTTGCAGTGCCGCCTGTAGCACTAAAATAAATTACGCTTAAATATGTATTCATGACCCTCATTCCTCCATATATTCTTTTGTCTTCATAATATTGTTGATATATAATATATAATAAGCAATAACAAAACATTGTTCAAGTAGTGCTTATTGGAACATTAATTAAAAATATTACAAAAATCAGGAGGTATGGATGAAGAAAAAGAACATTTTCTTTATTATGGTATCTTTTCTATTTGTTACTCTGTTCCTGGCATATAGAATTGCAGGGGTCGGCGGGAGAATTATTAAGGTTGGTGCGGCATCTGATAAAGGATTTAATACGGAGTACTATTTGTTTATCCCTGATACACTAAAAGTGTCCGACTCAACATTTTTACTGGTAGAACCTAATAATACGGGATTCGTTGATGACAGACATAAAAAGCATAAGAAAGCGGCTTATGATACCATTCGTTTTGGTCAGTCCCATCAAATTGCCCGAAAACTGGGAATCCCCTTGCTTATACCATGCTTTGACAGACCAAAAGAGGATTGGCAAATCTATACTCATGCCCTGGATAGAGATACTCTTTTGTGCGAAAAATATCCGTTAATACGGATTGACAAACAGTTGAATTTCATGATTGATGATGCAAAAATGTATCTTGATGCCCATAATATTCATATGAAAGATAAGGTTTTACTTAATGGTTTTTCTGCATCAGGCAGCTTTGTAAACCGTTTTACAGCCCTATATCCCCAACGAGTTGCGGCGGTTGCTGCCGGTGGCATTAACGGTATGGCAATTCTACCTGTGAAAAGTATAAAAGGCAATGAGCTTGTTTATCCGGTAGGTATTTCAGACATAAAGCAAATTGCGGGTCTGGACTTCAATCCATCCGCATTTGCATCAGTCCCCCAGTACTATTACATGGGAGCAGACGATGAAAATGACACACTTCCCTTTGATGATGCTTTTTCGCCCTTGGAACGAGAGTTGATTATTAAGGTTCTGGGGGAAGACATGAGTGTCAGGTGGGAAAAATGTCAGAACCTATATGAAAGTCAAAACATTCGTGCACGGTTCAATACGTATCATGGTGTTGGACATGGAACCACACCTGAAATAAACGCGGATATTGTGTCGTTCTTTAAGCAGGTTATAGATGAATATAAGAAATGATTCCTTCCTATTAGAATAAAAAATACCTCGGAGTGGCTTTTTTATATTCCTCATAAGCCAAACCGAAAACAGCAGGAAGAAAACGCTCTTCCTCCAGAATCTGCAGATGAAGAATTACTACGCACAACAGCGTAAATATTATCTGAAGTGGGTTGGAAAAAGCAAGGACAAAACCAATATAGAATAGATCAAACCCCAGAAATGCAGGATTCCGGCTGATGTGATAAATTCCGCTTTTTATAAGTATAGTTTTCTGAGTTGTATCTACACCCGCTCGCCAGCTGGTCTTCATGCATGCCATTGCTGTAATAAATACTCCTGTTCCAAGAAATGCAATACTGATTCCGGCAAAACGAATGGCTGGCTGTGGCAGGATAAGACTCCCTTCTTTTATCACAAACAGGCTGAGTATTTGTACTGCTGCCATGGAAAACGTTGACAGCTTAAGAGATGTTTCAATTTTAAATGTACGTGCTGGTTTATTACCGCGACCCAGCCGGTTTGTATAAATGCCCCTTCTTTTTAATAAAATTTGTTTACATAAGTAACTACCATAGAACAGGATCAATACAATGAAACCTGGCATATTAAATTGATCCATATTGTCACCCCTTTCTAATAAATATTTAAACTCTCAGTAGATTTATTCAGGAGGTGCTATTAGTAGCACCTCCTGAGAAATTACTCTTTTATCCGCAGCACCCGCATTGCGTTGAGAATTGCAATCAGCGATACGCCCACATCTGCGAAAACAGCTTCCCACATAGTGGCAATACCGAAGGCGCCAAACAAAAGGATGATGCCTTTTACTCCAAGTGCAAACGCAATATTCTGCCATACGATCCGTTTTGTTTTGCGTGCAATTGCAATGGCTTCCACAAGCTTTGTGGGTTCATCCGTCATCAGCACTACATCTGCCGCTTCAATGGCAGCATCCGAGCCCAGACCGCCCATGGCAATGCCGATATCCGCACGCGCCAGGACTGGTGCATCGTTAATGCCGTCTCCTACAAAAGCCAGTTTGCCCTTTGCAGGTTTGTTTTTATCTAAAATCTCAACCTGTTCCACTTTTTGATCGGGAAGCAGCTGTGCATGGACCTCACTAAGACCCAGTTCATTTGCAATTGCCTCAGCAATTTGTACATTATCTCCGGTCAGCATGACTGTCTTTCGTACTCCGGCTTCCTTAAGGCGTGCAATTGCTAAACGGCTGTCGGCCTTGATTTCATCGGCAATAACAATTGCTCCGGCAAAGATTCCATTTACCGCCACATAGACCTTGGTACCAATTTCATCATTTTGCTGGAAATCAATGCTTTCGCGCTTCATCAGTTTATCATTTCCAGCAAGAATCACCGATTCATCAGATGTTACACGGATGCCATGGCCAGATATTTCTTCATAATCACGCAGAGCGTCCTTTTCTATTTCACTCTCATATGCGTTCATAATGGAGCGTGCAATGGGGTGGTTGGAAAAGCTTTCGGCTTTTGCTGCGTATTCCAATAGCTGCTCTCTTGTAGTTTCACCGGCAGGGTACACGCCTGTGACTTCGAAAACACCTTTGGTAAGTGTACCAGTTTTATCAAAAACAACAGTATCCAGACTGTTTAGCGCCTCCAGATAGTTGCTGCCCTTTACCAGGATGCCTCGTTTGGAAGCAGCACCGATTCCCCCAAAAAAACCAAGCGGGATTGAAATAACCAGTGCGCAAGGGCAGGAGATTACAAGGAAGATGAGTCCGCGGTTAATCCATTCCGTCCAGGTGCCACCAAAGAACAGCGGAGGTATGATGGCCAGCAGAAGTGCAAGCCCCACCACAACCGGCGTATAGTAACGTGAAAAAGTTGTGATGAAGTTTTCAGAGGGCGCTTTTTTGCTGCTGGCATTCTCTACCAGATCAATAATTTTTGCAACGGTTGATTCACCAAATTCCCGGGTTACCTCCACCGTCAGAACACCGCTTTGGTTAATACAGCCTGCCAGCACCGCTTCCCCTGCTTTCACAGAACGAGGAACCGATTCCCCGGTTAGAGCGCTGGTGTCCAGCATGGATTCGCCATCTAATACCGATCCGTCTAAGGGAATCTTTTCACCTGGGCGAATCAAAATGATATCACCGATTTTAACCGTGTCAGGTGCAACTTTTTCTGTATCATTGCCCCTCTTTAAATTGGCGTAATCGGGACGGATATCCATAAGTGAAGTAATGGATTTTTTTGACTTTTGCACTGCGGCATCCTGAAAATACTCTCCAATCTGATAAAAAAGCATTACTGCAACACCCTCTGGGAAATCACCAATTGCAAATGCTCCGATTGTTGCAACACTCATCAAAAAGTTTTCGTCAAAAATCTGGCCTTTGGTAATATTTTTAAACGCCTGCCAGACAACCTCACCGCCAAGGATTAAATAGCTGATTCCAAATATAGCAAAGTGATATGTGACTTCATCTGGGAAAGCTTTTTTCAGTACCAGACCTGCTGCAAACAGAATGATACCTGATATCAGCTGTATGATTTTTCTCTTGTTCAAGTCTCCGCCTTCATGCTCATGTGCATGATCATGGGAATGGCTGTGGGAATGTTCATGATTGTGTGCCATATTAATAACCTTCCTTCCTTTTATCGCTAAAGTAAATTTTGACTGTTGAATGATCTTTCAATTGTATTATAATTGAATATATGTTCAACTGTCAATATGAAAATTAAATATAATAAAATATTATAAATTTATGGTTTTACTTTTAATATGTTCCAGTACTATTATGGGGTGAATCAAACTTACATAAAGCAGAAAAGTACTGGTAATGTTGAGATAATAATTGGTTTAAAATATCTACAATCGGTAAAATAATACGGAATGTTGCAGATTAGTGGTAGAAAATGTCGGAACAATGGTAATTGTGACGTTTTTTTGTAATTATGCAAAACATTATGGAATAATATGCCAAAATATGGTATATTTCATTATATTAGAAGAAATCTGACTTGCTTCTAATTTCAAATTATTATTATATAAAAGTGGAGGATACAAAAGATGTATTGTAAAAATTGTTCAAAAGAGATTGATGACAAGGCAGCCATTTGTCCACATTGTGGTGTGGCACAGACTCCTCAAGTGGTTGATAACGGCGGTTTTGGGTGGGGACTTTTAGGCTGCTGTATTCCATTAGTAGGATTAATTCTGTTTCTGGTTTGGAAAGATTCGAAACCAAGGACTGCAAAAGCAGCAGGTATTGGCGCATTAATTAGCGTTGTTTGCATGATTCTTTTTTATGCATTAATGTTTGGACTGGGACTTCTGGGTGCTATGGCGGGTTATTAAACCGGCGGCCCTACTTGTTATGAGTGGTTTTTTCTATCGATGGCTCCCAATTTTTTTTGGCTGCCATTGCAGGGCGGAACGTTCATTTTTTCTGAATGGAAAGCAATTTCCAATTTGTGCAAGATGTACCGGTGAATTGGTGGGGATCCTATTATTGGGAATAACCTATGCCATGTATCACCCACCGATTTTATATGCCTTGATTTTCTTGATTCCCATGATACTTGACGGTGGCATTCAGTTACTGACTAAATATGAAAGCACCAATATCAGGAGGTTTTTGACTGGCCTGTTTTTTGGATATGGTCTTTTTTATCTGTTTCTAACAAGTATGATTGCTACATATTGGTTTGGATATCATATGGTTTAAGTGGATCAGTTAAATCTGGCAAGTTAAAAAAGGCAGGAGCAGACACGAAGACGATGAAGTATAACTTGGTGAGGAACGCTATTTTATGGCTACTTATCAATAATATTCATCCCATTGGAGTCCAGTCCTGCCTTTTTGATTGGCAAACCAAACACGATCAATCAACCTCAATATGATATCTAAATTTTAGGAGAATGATATATGATTAAAACAGTAGAAGGCGCCTATTTGAAGTTAAAAAGTAATCTTGACCAAAAAGATTATGAATTAATTCACATGCTTGAAATACAATGCGTCCAGAATGATCAAATTACACTGAAGCTTGAACTGGACTATAAACTGAGTGATGCCCAAAACAGAACTGCGGATACCGTTATTTCTGATGTAAATGAATTCATGTATTTTAACGGTGAAGAATTAATCGGATATATGGGGATATGCAGTTTTGGAGGAATAACACAACCATTGGAGATTACCGGAATGGTACACCCTAAGTACAGACGTCAGGGGATTTTTTCAAAACTGATGGAACTGGTCATTGTAGAATGCAGAAGAAGAAAAGCAGAAGGGATTCTTGCCTTGTGCGATAAAAAATCCATTTCCGGTCAGGGATTTTTAAAAAAGATCTGTGCTGTTTATAAATTTTCCGAATTTGAGATGTATCTGAATCATAAATCTTATGAGACGGTGGAAAAACAACAGCCTTTTGGCATCACATTCAGAAAAGCTGTCAATGCAGACGCTTCAGAGATAACCCGGCAAAATATGATTTATTTTGGAGATGATGGGGAAGAAGAAAATGAGGATTCTGAAGATAGGGGTATTCTTCTGCCAGAGGAGGAAGAAAAACGAGGCATGACCATCTATATTGCTGAAAAGGAAGAAAAGGTAATCGGGAAGGTAAATCTTCAGATGTCTGATAGTGGTACTGGCGGAATCTATGGGCTTGGTATTTTGCCTGAGTTTAGGGGTAAAGGGTTTGGAAGGGCAATTCTCACTTTTGGGGTAGAAAAGCTGAAAGATGCAAAAGCCACAGAGGTGATGCTTCAGGTGGCTGCGGAAAATGGAACGGCTCTCAACTTATACAAATCCTGCGGGTTTCAGGAAACATCGGTTATGGATTATTTTGAGTTAAAGTAAATGTAAAGAAGGAAACGATCGCAAAATGGAGAATTCGTTGTTAAAGCATCCACTGATTGAATTGTTAAAAAACAACAAGGGAAATCCAAAGACTCTGATTTTAATGGAGCCTCTCTGGGGCATTCCCTATAATTTGATTGCACCTTTTGCCACATTATATATGTACACACAGGGAATTACAGACGTTCAGATTGGTTTGATTTTATCGATTTCCATGGTTGTTCAGGTGCTTTTTTCTTTTATTGGAGGTATCCTCACTGATAAACTGGGACGTAAATTCACAACTATGATGGGAGATTTCTTCGGCTGGGGTGTCGCCTGCCTCATATGGGCTGTTTCTGGTAATTTCTGGTTCTTTTTAACAGCAGTTTTATTGAACAGTTTTGAACAGATTAACCAGACTGCGTGGTACTGCCTGCTGATAGAAGATGCAGACTCCAGGGATTTAATCGGAATCTATACATGGGTAAATATCGGTGGTCTGATTGCAATCTTCTTTGCACCAATCTCCGGATTGCTGATCAATACCTTTTCCGTGGTTCCGGTTGTACGTGTTCTATATGTTGTTTTTGCTGTGAATATGCTGATTAAAGTGATTATTACGTTCCGGTATTGTGAAGAAACCCGGCAGGGGAAGATTCGTATGGCTGAAACGAAAAACACCTCTGTCTTTCAGATGATTTATGAATATAAGGACTTAATACCAAAAGTACTGATGAATAAAGAGATTGTGAAAGTGCTGATTGTCTGTGTAATATTGCATATAGCAAATCTGGTAAACACCAGCTTCTTTAGTCTGTATGTAACGCAAAGGCTGGGAATTGCAGACCGTTATCTTGCGTTTTTCCCTATTTTAAATGCCGCTGTAATGCTGATTTTTATGATTGGTGTACAGCACCGTTTGGAATCTGTGAAATTTCGGATACCAATGTGGATCGGTCTGGTATTATATGCCGCGTGCTCCGTTCTCCTGATCCTGACCCCTATTGGGAGTATGCCGTTTATTATCGTCTATGTTTTTGTTGGGGCGGTGGCAGGCGGACTTGTAATGCCTCGTAAAGATGCCTTGCTTCAGCTAAACATCAATCCCAATGAACGGGCTCGCATTAATGCTCTTATAATGTCCTTTACCATTGCATTTGCCTCCCCCTTTGGTTACTTGGCAGGCTGGTTATCCAGTATAGACCGCCGTTTACCATTTGTATTTACACTTACGATCTATACCATAGCAATATTTATTGTAGGTAAAATCTGCAATCCTGAATTTGCTGAATGAGTGATAAAGTCTCCATAAATATATGCCAGTTATAAAAAAACGGGAGTTTTAAAGGGGTAAATCAGCGGCTAACTGATACCCTTTAAAACTCCCGGAAAAAGTTGTTAATTATAGTTTTTAAAGTCTAAATTGTTTGTTTAACTGTCTCAATAGTAATTTCCAGAACTCTGCTTAGAAATGGAAATTTCTCTTTCATCATATCAAATTCTGTACCAGATTCCAGAAAATCAGCGGTTCCATTGATCAGAAATCCTGCTCCCATATGTTTGTGCCCCATTACTTGTTTGCTTCCTAATGTGACCAATACACGATTATTATGTTCTATGTTCTTTTGCGTTTTGCGCATCCCGGCAGCAGGGATAAGCATTTTGTTGTTTTCTATGACGACATATGAATTCCACGTATTAACGACATGTGGTTCGTCATTTCCGCTGGATACAATTGCGACTACACCTTCGTGTCTAATAACTTCATATAATTTTTCGTTGGACATATGAAACCTCCTGTAGTTTTGTAAATTGACATATTTGCAATATGAGTATAATATTAAATTGGCATGTATGGAAGAACCAATTATGAACTATTTGAAGGATACAGTTGGAGGAGAATATGATAATACTAAATAACAATATACAAACTCCTAAATATATACAAATTTATGAACAGCTTAGAAATGAAATCATAAGAGGGGAGCTGCCTGAGGGTTCAAAATTGGTATCTACCCGCTATCTTGCAGAATCACTTGCAGTTGGCAGAAATACGGTAGAAAAGGCTTACCTGCAGCTTTCTTCAGAAGGATATGTTGAAAGCAGAGTTGGAAGCGGTTTTTATGTGCAGAACATTCATAATATATTTTCCCTGGGTAATGACAGAAAGAATGTTGAGTTTCCAACAGAGCATAAAGAAAGAAAATTAAAGGAAAATATTATCTGTAATTTTCAATATGGATATTTAAGTCCACAGGACTTCCCTCAAAATATATGGCGAAAAGTTTCAATGAAAGCGTTGGCATCATTGAATGCAGAAGATATGACAATGTATAGTGATCCCAAGGGTGAACTGCAGTTAAGAAAAGAACTGGCAGAATATTTAAGAAAATCCAGAGGAGTTACCTGCAGTACAGAGCAGATTATTTTATGCTCCGGTTTAGAGTCTGCATTATCTTTATTAAGTCAGCTGTTCCGGAATATTTACAGTCAAATTGCTTTTGAAGAGCCTGGCTATTTCGGCGCAAGAGAGATTTTTGAGCATAATGGATTTAATACGGTCTCTGTAAGTGTTGAAAAAGATGGGGTTAATGTAAATGAGTTAGAAAAGAGCTCAGCTCAGGTAATTTATGTAACACCATCCCATCAGTTTCCAACAGGTGCAGTAATGCCCATACAAAAGAGATTGCGTTTGCTGGAGTGGGCGGTAAAAAACAATGGAATAATTATTGAAGATGATTATGACAGTGAGTTACGTTACAATACAAGACCTATTCCATCAATCAGCAATGTCTCCGGAAATGATAATGTTATATATATTGGAACGATGTCAAAGTCTTTATCCCCAAGTTTACGGGTCAGCTATATGGTATTGCCTCAAAAATGGCTGAATCATTATAATGAAGAGTTTAAATTATATCAATCGCCTGTATCCATAATTCAACAGCGAATCCTTTATGAATTTATTCACTCCGGGCATTTTGAAAGTCATTTACGCAAGTTATGTGTTATAAATAAACGGAAGCATGATCTGCTGGTGCGTCTGATTCATGAATTAATGAGCAACGAAGTAGTGATTCATGGTAAACATGCAGGCTTGCATATTCTGCTTGAATCGACACAGGGATTAACAGAGAAAGAAATGATTGACCGTGCAAAGGAATATGGGGTATTGGTCTATCCAGTATCAATATTCTGGCATGATGTTCATTGTTATTCTAATAATATGGTTTTGTTAAGCTTTGGAAATGTATCAGAAAAACAACTGACCAAAGGAATAGAGCAATTATCAAAGGCGTGGAACAATACCATCTGCACTTAAGTCATAGAATTTAAATATAAAATAAATGTCAAAATTGACTAATTAGCCTGTATTCTTGACAAACAGCCACTTATTCTGTATACTGACACCATAGATAGGTAACTATTTTC
>SVDS01000097.1 GCA_015057715.1 Paenibacillaceae bacterium | reverse complement strand
TTTTCTTCCATAAAGAAAAACCTCCTAATATACCTGTATAAAGTATATTAGGAGGCGAGCTCCAATATTCCTGAAATTAAACTTTTGTATCAAGTGAAAGGCTAAAGATAGCGATAAAGCTCTTTTGCCTCATCTTTTTTTACGGTTTCCGCCACATCAAGAACCTCTACCTTAACCGAACTGGTGCCAAAGTGTATTTCAATTACATCGCCTTCCTTAATGTTTAAGGAGGCTTTTGCAGGTTTATCATTCACAAGCACACGGCCTGCATCACAGGCTTCGTTTGCTATGGTTCTTCTCTTAATGATCCTGGAAACTTTCAGAAACTTATCAAGTCTCATGGATTATGCGTTCACCATATCCTTTAATGCCTTACCTGCTTTGAACTTTGGAGTTTTGGAAGCCGGTATATTCATTACTTCACCGCTCTTAGGATTTCTGCCTTCTCTGGCAGCTCTCTCAGATACTTCGAATGTACCAAAGCCAACTAACTGGATTTTCTCGCCCTTAACTAATTCTTCAGATATTACATCTGTTAAAGCTTTTACTGCCTTTTCTGCATCCTTCTTGGACAGCTCTGCTTTCTCTGCTACTGCCGCGATTAACTCTGCTTTGTTCATTGATATCTTCCTCCTAGAATGTAGCACCAGGCTACTGATTTTCTCGTTGACACGATTACTATATCATTTATAGCTGTTTCTCCTGTTTTTGTCAAGGTTTTTTGCTCTTTTCACGAGCCTTCTCCTGCATTTTTATCGCATTCCAGACAGCCTGTCCCTCTTCCGACGAAATCACCTTTTTATCGGCAAAAACATGGGGATGTCTGCGGATCATTTTCTCACAGATTCCATTCACCACATCGTCAATGGAAAAGCAGTGGCTTTCCTTGGCAATCTGACTGTGCAGCATTACCTGAAATAAAACGTCTCCCAGTTCTTCACAAAGATTCTCCATATCCTTATTGTCAATTGCCTGGAATACTTCCTGGCTTTCTTCTTCCAGATGCTTTTTTAAGCTCTCGTGAGTCTGCTCTCTGTCCCAGGGACAGCCATCCTCCGCCCGCAGTTTATTTGTAATATCTACTAAATCATTAAAAGTATACATGCACGGAACCTCCTTTTTTCAGATTATAACATATACCGGAACAAACTGGAAATCTGTTTCCAATTCTGACGTTTTTCTGACATTTGTCCCGGACCCCTGTTAAAAATCCCTTGATTCTATTATAATAAGTGCAGTTAAATAAAACCGGAGGTTAACATGAAACATTTTAGTATATGGAAAAAAATGGCCGCCTGCGTGCTGTTTATTAACATCGTTTTAAGTGCATTTACACCTGAAATTGTAACGCCTGGAAGTACCGCCGATGAGTTGACAGCCGTACGTATGGGCATTGGTCCTTCCTTAAATATCGGCCCTGGCGGCAAGCTCTTTAACGGAGGGAGCCTTTCCCTTCTTGCAGATTATGACAACCGTCAGATGCTTTCCATGGTTTTGCAGGATAAGAACGGATCTTTGGTAGTCATTGACGGCGGCTGGGATATTGATGCGGATCATTTAAGTGATGTAATCCGTTCAAAAGGCGGACATGTTTCCGCCTGGTTCATCACCCATCCCCACTCCGACCACGTGGGAGCACTGGTTAAAATTTTAAATAATCCAGATCGTAAGATTACAATTGACAATGTTTACTACTCCCTGGCAGACCAGTCCTGGTATGATAAGGTTGAGTCCTCCCGATCTGTGCTGGTAACGGATTTACGTTCTGCCTTATCTACACTCCCGGCAGCAAGTCTCCATACCGTGAAAAAGGGAGATGAGATCCAGGTGGGCTCAATAAAGGCCAAAGTACTGAATAACCCCTACCTACTTGATGTAACATCAGTAAACAACAGCTCTGTTGCGTACAAATTCTTTTTGAACAATGTAAGCATTCTTGTTTTGGGTGATATGGGGCCTGAAGCGGGAAAACTTCTCCTGGAAGAGACAAGCGCAGCTGATTTAAAAAGCGATATTGTACAGATGTCCCACCATGGTCAGTATGGCGTAAGCCGGGAAGTATACGCAACCATTAAACCCCAGATCGCTTTATGGCCATGTCCGCTCTGGCTGTGGAATAATGATAACGGCAGCGGTATCGGAAGCGGTGACTGGAAAACCCTTGAGACCAGAAAATGGATGGAAGAGCTGGGTGTAAAGGTTAATTATTGTATTAAGGATGGCGATCAGACTATCAACTAATCACGACCCGTCATCAAAACGGCAGCCTTATTAATTCTGGCTGCCGTTTTTAGTTGCGCATTTTTTGTATTAATCCCCTCCAGGACCATCTCTTCTTGGTCTTTCTGATTCTGGCAGTGGTTCTACATAAAAACCGTCTTTGTAAGGGTCCGTATCAATCTCCGGGATATCGCCATCACTGTAGTCATCCTCTTCGGGCATAAAAATTCTCATATTCTCACCTCCTTAACCTTCCATCTGGCGGCCTAAAAATCCAGCAGCTGTTGTCGCAAGTTTTGTTTCCATATCACCAAAGCGTGCTCTTGGCTCTCTGCTTAAAAGTGCAACTGCTCCAATGGCATCTCCTTCACAAATAATTGGTGCCACTACCTGAGCCGTGATGCCTTCCAGAGTCTCCCCTGTCAATCCTACAAAACCTTTATCATCTTTTCCTGCCACAACAACGGTACGCTCATTAATGATCGTCTCCAGCTGCTTGCTGATGGTCTTTTGGAGAAGCTCCTTTTTTGATCCGCCAGCCACAGCGATAATCTGATCGCGGTCACTGATACATACGGTCAATCCGGTAGTCTGTGCCATGGCTTCCGCATATTGGGAAGCAAATGCAGTAAGCTCTACCATTGGAGAATATTTTTTTAATATAATTTCACCTTCTCTGTCAGTAAATATCTCAAGCGGAGTTCCTTCTCTGAGTCTAAGTGTTCGTCTGATCTCTTTTGGTATTACCACGCGTCCAAGATCATCAATTCTTCTTACAATGCCAGTTGCTTTCATATTTAATTTTCCTCCATCTTGTGCATTTTAATATCACTGATATTATTTTGCATCGAATATTCCAGATTATACTTAAGTCTGCCATTTTTCCCAAAATTTAAAATCAGGGCCAGACTTTTAATAAAGTCAGACCCTGATTTTTAATTAGTAAATTATGAAATTTTAAGAAGTGGGATGTTCCATACCCAGATTAAAAATCACCTTGTTTGACACGATGGGGAACTTCTTTTGAAGAGGTTATATACGCCTCATGTGCCACTTTTGCCGCCGGATTATCGGGGACAGGGGACACAAATCTGTTTTCAAAAGAACCATAGCGCTGAATGGTTAATTCATCTGATACTCGTTGGAGAAGATACATACCTAAAACGTCCATAGCTACCACCTTTCTTCGAAACAAATGTATTGAAGTAAGAAAGCATCCGGGACTTAATCCCATCTTCTACTAATAGTATATCACAAAATGCCGAAAAATCAACCAGACAAGCTGTATTTTTTTAGTTATATTTTCTATATTTTTCTATTTATCAGATAATTCGCCAATCTGCTTCAAGATGTTCTCAGCCTGGCTTATCATGGCATCTGTTGTTGCATTTTTCTTCCGGTCAAGATATGCAAATTTGGGCTCTTCTCCCATATGGAATTTTAAATCTCCCTTGTACTGCTCAATAATCTTTGGAATTCCTTCCACCTTAAGCTTTGCATTCCGGTACATGGTAAGCCGGATTTCCTGGCGGTTAATATTTACTTCGGTTACATATGCGCTGTGTGCCAGGGCCTTTAATGCCGCAACCTTAAGAAGATTCTCAACCGGCTTTGGCATCTCGCCAAAACGATCCATCAGTTCATCCTGCATATCCATATGTTCTTCTTCATTTTCAATTGAAGAAATGCGCTTATAGATGTCAAGTTTCTGATATTCATTTTTAATATAAGAGGTTGGAATATAGGCATCGATATCGCAGTCCACCAAAGTCTGGTAAGTGTCCTCTTCTTTCCGCTCACCCTTCAGTTCCAAAACCGCCTGGTTCAAAAGTTTACAGTAAAGATCATAACCCACCGCTTCCATATGACCATGCTGCTCTGCGCCCAGAACATTGCCGGCTCCTCTTATTTCCAGATCCCGCATGGCAATTTTAATACCTGAGCCAAGCTCTGTAAATTCCCGGATTGCCTGAAGACGCTTCTCTGCTTCTTCTTTTAACATCTTATCCCGTTTATACATGAGAAATGCGTATGCAGTACGGCTGGAACGTCCTACCCGGCCTCTTAACTGATAGAGCTGGGAAAGTCCCATGCGGTCCGCATCCTGAATAATCATGGTGTTTGCATTGGAAATATCAAGTCCTGTCTCAATAATTGTGGTACATACCAGAACATCAATTTCACCGTTTACAAAATCAAACATGATCCGTTCCAGTTCATGCTCGTGCATCTGTCCATGGGCAAATGTAACCACTGCATCCGGAACCAGCTTTGCAATGTGGTTGGCTATCTCATCAATGTTATTAACCCGGTTGTATACATAATAGACCTGTCCTCCCCTGGACAGTTCCCTGTGGATGGCTTCCCGGACCATTTCGTCATTATGCTCCATTACATAAGTCTGTATGGGCATTCGGTCAACAGGCGGCTCTTCCAGAACGCTCATGTCCCGGATTCCCACAAGGCTCATATGAAGGGTCCTTGGGATTGGGGTGGCCGTAAGAGTAAGAACGTCAATGTTTTCCTTTAACTGCTTGATTTTCTCCTTATGGGCAACTCCAAAGCGCTGTTCTTCATCAATAATCAAAAGACCCAGATCCTTAAACTGCACATCTTTGGATAATACACGGTGGGTGCCTACCACAATATCCACCATGCCTTTTCTTAAGTCTTCCACCGTTTTCTTAATCTGGGCAGAGGTCTTAAACCGGGACATTAAATCCACCCGTACCGGAAAATCCTTCATTCTCTGTGAAAAGGTATTATAATGCTGTTGGGCCAGAATTGTAGTGGGAACCAGGTAAACCACCTGTTTTCCTTCCTGAACTGCTTTAAAGGCCGCTCTCAGTGCAATCTCCGTCTTACCATAACCCACATCTCCGCAGATTAAGCGGTCCATAATTTTGCCGCTTTCCATATCTGCTTTTGTGGATTCGATTGCATCCCACTGATCCTCAGTCTCTTCGTAGGGAAACATCTCTTCAAACTCTTTCTGCCAGACTGTATCCTCACTGTAACGGAATCCATGTGTCTGCTGTCTGGCTGCATAGAGCATGACCAAATCCTTTGCTATCTCTTTTACAGCACCCTTTACTCTGGTTTTGGTTTTATTCCACTGATCTCCCCCAAGGCGGTTCAGCTTTGGTTTCTTGGCTTCCGCACCGGCATACTTCTGGATTCCGTCAAGCCTTGTAGCCGGAAGATATAGGTTGCCGTTTTCTGCATACTCCACCTTTAAGTAATCCTTGATGACGCCATCCTGTTCAATTTTTTCAATTCCCCGGTATATACCAAGACCATGGTCCTCATGAACCACATAATCGCCCACAGCGAGATCGGAGAAGTTCTGGATTCTGGTCCCTTCATAGACCGTCTTTTTCCGTTTACGTTTCTTTTTCTCCACACCGAACATGTCACCTTCGGTAATCACAAGGAATTTAATCATGGGGTATTCAAACCCCCTGTGAATATTGCCGTGGGTCACCAGAATTTCTCCAGGCTTTACCTCATGCTCCCCATCCTGATCGTCCGGGCAGTAAGCGCGTAATTCGTATTCTCTTAAATCGCCTGCCAGACGGCTGGCTCTGGTTCTGGAGGCAGACAGAAGGATGACACGGTATCCCTCCCGTTTCCATCTGGTTAAATCCTTAATAAGCAGTTCGAAACTGTTTTGATAGGAATTAACGTTTTTCACTTGAAAACTATAGCGGTTTTTCACCACGAAGCCGGACAGCTTCTGTTCCAGACCGGTTAAATACACTCCGCTTTTCATCTGGATTCTGGCTAACATTTCTTTTGCCGGATAAAGAAGATTGGTCTGCCCTGGAAGGAGATAACCATTTTCCAGACGATGAATCATGCTTTCCCGGAATTCCATCTCAACAGTTTCTCCCTTTTCCTTTAACCGCTCCGGCTCATCTAAGAAAAAGACTGTATCTTCAGGAGAAAAATAATCAAGGAAGGATACGCTTCCTTTACAGAAGTACTGAATATAGCCATCAAGTCCGTGCTGCTTCCAGCCTTCCTTTAAGCCTTCTATCAGTTCTGATACAATGGACCGGATTCTGGCCGCTTCCTGAATCTTTGACTGCGCCCGCAGATCCTTTTCATATTTTTTCAGCTCTTTTTGTAGTTCCTCCAACCCATCGTTAATCTGCTGGGAAGTAAGAACCATCTCTGTGGCAGGATAAATACAGATTTCATCAAGCTGTTCTATGGACCTCTGGCTTTCTAAGTCAAAGGTTCGGATGGAGTCCACCTCATTGTCCCAAAGTTCAATACGGACAGGAAGTTCTTCTGTTAAGGGAAAAATATCGATGATACCGCCACGGATAGAAAACTGCCCCATTCCATCTACCTGACCCATCCGTTCATATCCCAGCTGGGTAAGCTGCTTTTTCCACAGCTCCACATCAATGATCTGACCGTTCTCAACAGAAAGTGCCTGTTTCTTTAAATCAGCAAGAGGCATGAGGTGGTCCATCAAACCATCAAAGGTTGTTACCACCCACCCGGAGGACTGTTCCATTAAATGGCGGAAAACCTCCATTCGCTGCTTGGTCAGCAGATTTCCATGGATATCTGCATTGAAAAACAGCAAGTCCCTTGCCGGATAAAGCCACGTGTCGGAATCAAAAAAGCGAAGGTCTTCATAGATCTCTCTTGCCCTGGTATCATCATAGGTGATTACCAGTTTCAGACCTGCCTGTTTTGATGCTTCATACATCAGATGAACTTTCTGGGAATCCATGCAGCCGCTTGCCATGACTGGTCCGGCCTTCTTTTTCAGATCAGAGCAAAGACCTTCAAAATCCTTTAGTTCCCTTAATGGTTTCTCAAATAGATCGTTCATGAAATCTCCTTATTTCTTTCTGTTGAAATAATTCATCGCCTTTTCGGCACCGTCTTCCACCATCATGATTGCTGCCTCTGCTGCCGCCAGGTAAGCATCTGCCATAACAGACTCCAGCTCTTTAGGAAAACGTCCAAGCACATAGTCTGCCAGATCCATTTCTTTAGGCTTCTCACCCACTCCAACTCTGATTCTCGGGAATTCCTGGGTTCCTAAGTGCTGTATGATGTTTTTCAGGCCATTATGTCCGCCAGCACTACCTTTCAGACGAATCCGAAGCTGTCCTTCCACAAGGTTAATGTCATCGCAGATCACAATAACATTTTCCGGCTCTACCTTATAAAAGTCAGCCATGGAGCGGATGCTCTCTCCGCTTAAATTCATATAGGTCTGGGGTTTTGAAAGGATAATCTTCTGATATCCTGCCATTCCCATCCCATAGATTGCTTTATGCTTCTTTTCCGTCATGCGGATTCCCAGTTTGTCCGCCAGAACATCAATAGCTTCAAAACCCACGTTGTGTCTTGTTTTATCATATTCTCTAGTTGGATTACCTAATCCTGCGATGATGTACATGATGATTCTCCTTATTATTGTCTATATTAACAGCAGTTGCATTTCATGACTGATCATGGAGTTTTATGAACGCCCGAAAAGCGTTAGATTTCCCATATGGGGGTACCTAACGCGATTCCTCTAATTTTAGCAGTTTAAACGAAGGATGTAAAGGCAGAATCACAGAATAATTTTATTCCATTGAAAACAATCAGACAGGAAGTTATAATGTAGGTATTTGAGAAAGGAACCTGACATGGAACAAACAAAACCTGCTTACCGCATGATTCTTTTAAGCTCATTAACCAAAGTATTTACCGATGAAGAGCCTTTATTTTATCCGGAATGCTGCCGTCTTACCGGTCTTTATGGGGAAACGGTTTCTTTTCAGACTGCCTGCTCCTTTTCCGGCGAAGAAAAGGAAGCGCTTCAAGTTTCCATCGATTCTCCCCTGGATAAACAGATACAGATCAGACAGGTGATTTCCGTCCCCTCCGCTTACCCTGCCCATGAAAAACGGGACAGTAATTATCTCCGCCACACTCCCGGCCTTTACCCGGATCTTCTTAGGAATCTGGATCAGGACAGTCTCCTTCTGGTACCAGGCAAATGGCAGAGCCTGTGGGTGGATGTTTCTCTCACCGGAGAAATTAATCCAGGAATCTATCCAATTACAGTTTCACTGGTCAATTCGGAGGGTTCAATTGCTGCATCCGTTACAGCCACACTGGAAATGATACCTGCCTCTTTGCCCAGTCAGGAACTGATTCACACCCAGTGGTTTCATGGGGACTGCCTGGCTGATTATTATCATGTCCCGGTTTTTTCTGAGGAACATTGGACTATTCTTGGACATTTTATTTCTCTTTATGCAAAGAGAGGCATGAATATGATACTCACACCAGTCTTCACCCCACCTCTTGATACGGCAAGAGGGGGAGAGCGGACAACCATTCAGCTGGTGGATATCATCGAAGAGAACGGTACTTACCAGTTTGATTTCACCAGGTTACGGAGATGGGTGTCAATCTGCAAAGAATCTGGAATCAGATATTATGAAATGGCACATCTCTTTACTCAATGGGGCGCAGAATCTGCACCTAAGATTTTGGTCACAACCAATGGGGAGGAAATCAGGCGGTTTGGCTGGCACACCCCTGCCTTAGGGGATTACACCCAGTTTCTTAATCAGTTTCTTCCTTCACTGAAAGTGGAGTTAAAGCTCCTTGGTATCTTAGATGATACCTGGTTTCATATATCCGATGAACCAAAACCCGCCAATTTTAACTCCTATGCTGCAGCCAGAGAATCCGTTATGGAGCACTTAAAGGGCTGTAAGATGATAGATGCACTTTCTGATTATTCTTTTTATGAATCCGGCCTGGTAGAACGGCCCGTTTGTGCTACCGACCACATAGAACCATTTTTACAGCACAGCGTCCCTCATTTATGGAGCTATTATTGTACTGCTCAGTGTGTTGATGTTGCCAACCGCTTTATGGCAATGCCTTCAGAACGGAACCGTATCTATGGGATTCAGGTTTATAAATTTGGAATGGAAGGTATCCTGCACTGGGGGTTTAACTTTTATAATTCCGAATATTCTCTGGAGCACATCAACCCTTATCTGGTTACAGACAGCGGGGGAAGCTTCCCCTCCGGAGATGCATTTTTAGTATATCCGGGAGCGGACCGGTATCCGGAAGAGTCCATACGGCTGATGGTCTTATATGAAGCCATACAGGATCACAGAGCGTTAAAACTGTTGGAACAGTACATTGGCAGGGAAGCTGTGATCGATCTTTTAGAAGAGGACTTATCAGAACCAATTACGTTTCAGACGTATCCGAAATCAGCATCCTATCTAATTTCAGTCAGAAATAAAATAAACCGGATGTTAAAACAATTTATTTAATAGAAGAAGCTGCAGGTCAGTTAAACCTCCTGCAGCTTCTTCTATTAAATCACTTTCTGAAATCAATCATAACCTTAAGCATATTTCCCGGATTATTGGCAAAATCCTCAAATGCCCTGGGGGCATCCTCTAAGGAGTATGTATCAGTAATAATCTGATCAAGGAAAATTTCACCTGATTTTACCAGATTTATCAGTTCTATAAAATCTTTCTTTAATGCATTTCTGGAACCAAAAACATTTAACTCTTTTTTCTGGATCAGTGTAAAATTAAAATCCAGATTCTTCTTTCCTACTCCGATTACTACCACTCTTCCTCCAAAGCAGGCTGCATCAATGCAGTTCTGGAAAGTAGATGGCAGACCCACTGCTTCAATTGTGACATCAAAACCATTTCCATTTGTTATCCGCTCCACCTCGTTAACAAAATGCATGGGTGATGAGTTTAAAATGGTTCCATCAACACCAAACGACTGGGCAAGTTTCAGTTTGCCTTCCGATACGTCCGATATATATACCACTGCTCCTTTTGCTTTCGCTGCAATTGCCGCAAGAATACCAATGGTTCCGGCACCTACAACCAATACTTTTTCCATTGGCCGTACATCTGCTCTGCTGACACCATGATAGCTGATGCAAAAGGGCTCTATGGCAGCCAGAACCTCCGGATCCAGACCTTTTCCCTCATAAATCCGTTCCACCGGCATGGTAATGTATTCTGAAAATGCACCGTCCATCTGGCAGCCCATGGTATGATTGTCCTGGCAGGCATTTACAATCCCCTGAGAGCAGGAATAGCAGGTCCCGCAATTAAAATATGGGTTACAGGTTACTATCATGCCAGGTTTCAGACCTTGAGTATTTTCATCTATTTCTACAATTTCAGCAGAGAACTCATGCCCTGGAATTCTGGGATAATCAAAGTACGCAAAGGTTCCCTTATAAGAGCCAAGATCACTGCCGCAAATACCGCCGTATAAGACTTTTAAAAGAGCTTCACCACTTTTACGTACAGGCATCTGAGTCTTTTTCACCACTACCTCGCCAGGTGCGTTTATATAAATTGCCTTCATTCCTGCAGCCTCCTAATATTTTCCATTCCAGATTTCCACTCTGGGATAATTGGTTGGTTCAACCGGTTTATACTTTAAAAGCTGGAGCCATTCCCCGAATGCCATCATCATAACCCCCACACCCTTCTGCTCATCAGCTACAACTTCCTCTTTTAAATAATACTCAACACTTCCATCACGGAAAAGATTGTTTTCCGGACCCAGCCCGGCTCCTTTGCAGATACCAGTTAGTTGAATTTTTCCTTCATACTGTTGAAACATCCGTGTTTCCACCCCAATCAGTATTTCTTCTCCAATACCCCGGTACTTTGCCTCCTCTAAAACGCCAAGGCGTACACCCTTTAAAATTCCATAAGCAAACATAATCGAGGAAGAGGTTTCAAGGTAATTTCCTTTCACATCTTTTAAGGCGGTCAGCTGATAGAACAATCCACTCTCTTTGTCCTGATAAAGAAGCAGTCCGTCTACAGCCTCCTTTAAAAGTTCTCCCAGCCTGTTCCGGTGTTTTGTCTCCTTCTCTGGCAGTATTTCATAACAGTCAATGAGCGCCATCAGATACCAGCCCAGAGCCCTGGACCAGAAATTCTTTGATAATCCGGTTTCTTTATCTGCCCAGAATATTTCTTTCGCCTCATCCCATCCGTGGTAATAAAGCTTTTTCCCTTCATCAAACAACGTATTTCTTGCATTATTAAACTGCATCATTACATCGTCATAAGCGGCTCTCGTTCCAAACATTTTTTCGTAAGTAAGATAATAGGGCATTCCCATATAAAGGCCATCCAGCCAGATCTGATTGGGATAAATTTTTTTATGCCAGAAGCTTCCGCTTTTCGTCCTTGGATGATGTTTCAGCTGCAGCCTCAGGGCTTCTATTGCTTTCCGGTATTTGATTTCCCCGCTTTTTTCATATAATAAGAATAAAACAAGACCCGACGGGATTCTGTCAATATTATATTCTTCTCTTTCATACCCCTTAATATTGCCATCTTCATCAACATAGCGATCTACATAGTTCCTGATACAGTCATAATAAAATGACTCACCGGTTGCATGAAATAGTTTCTCAGCTCCAATTAAAATGCAGCCATCCTCATAGTTCCAAACCTCCCGGTCAAGATCATTGAACTCTTTTATGTAATTTTTGATATAGCGCTCAAATACCATTTTTATAGTCTCCTGTAATTTCATTACTTGGCATTTTATTAATTTGGGCTGTCCTTTCAGCGGACAGCCCAGCCTTTATTTATTTTGACAGATACTCCTTTTGCATCTTGGTCAGATCATTTGCCCAGGCATTGCAAACGTCTGCAGCCTGTTTTTCACCATGTAAAACCGCCTGGAAATCAGCAGTAATGTTAGTTTTGGCGTATTCATTGTAGCCATCCAGCCAAAACGGGAATTCGGCAAATTTAACTCCCTGTTCTGCAAACTTTGCATAAACCTGATAGTAAGGATTTTCTTTATACCAGTCCTGTTCATAAATACCTTTGTTAACCGGAACTCTTCCCTCTGTTATATCTGCATAGCCTGCACCAACTGCTGAAGCAAGATACTCCACAAACAAAGTGGCTTCTTCCGGATGCTTTGTTGTTTTAAACGCTGCAGCTCCCATAAAAGATGGTGCTTTACAAACTGCAATTCCATCCTTGCCTGCCAAAGGTTTCACAACCATTACATTTTCTGCCCCTAAGTTCTTTTCATTTTCTGCTACAGAGGAGGAGTTGTGCATCATATACTGAGCGGTACCAGAACCAAATTCTGCTACCATTTCTTTAAATCCATTGGAAATTGCATCCACAGAAACAAGGCCATCTTTGTAGAGGTTTGCATAAACATCAAGACCTTCTGCAATCTTTGGATTACTTAAATTACAAGTTCCGTCCTCCTGAAAGAAAGAGGTAACGCCCGCATAGGACATCAGGAACATAAATAAGTTTTCCGCTGATCCGGCACCACCGCGAAGAGAAAAATAATATTCCCCTTTGCTCTTATCTGCATATTTCTTACTATATTCCACCAGCTGGTCTATGGTTTGTGCCGGCTCAATTCCATGTTCCTCATGCCATTTCTTGTTATACCAGGAAGTTTCCTGAGTCATGCCGTAACCCAGCATATATAACTTGCCATCTCCAGAAAGGAAGCGGGCAGAATCAAGAATCTCCGGAAGCATCTGGTCTTTCTCTTCCCACTGGCCAAATGACTCTTCCAGATCCAGCAGTGCATCCTGTGCCACCAGTGTGTTAAGGTCCTTATTGGAAATGGTACAAACGTCCGGTGTTTCTCCAGTTACAATGGCTGTATTGTATTTCGTCATATAAGAATCCGCTGCAAGTCCCGTATACTCCACTGTAATCCATGGATATTTTTCTTCAAAATCTTTAATAATTACTTCAAACATCGGGTTTGAGGTTGTATTTCCATCCCTGTGCCAGAATGTCAGGGTAACAGGAGCCTGATCCCCACCAGCATTCTTATTTGTTTCTGCTGCGGTACTTTCTCCTTCTTTCCTCCCTGCTTCCCCACTGCTCTCAGTCTGTTCCTTTGCAGGGGCTGTCTCCTCCTTTTTACCTGCACATCCGGTAAGTCCCACAATCATACTTAGTGCTAAAATAGCTGCTACTGCCTTTCTCATAAGTTCCTCCTTAAAATTATATTAACCTTTAACGGCACCGGCTGATAAACCGGAAACCAGGTATTTCTGAATATAAGCAAACAATAAAATTACAGGGATCAGCGCCATGACACAACCTGCCGCCAGACTACCATACGCCACTGAAAACTCACCCTTCATAAGCTTTAATCCAATGGGAAGTGTAAAATACCGTTCGCTGCTTAAAAAACAAAATGCATATACGTACTCATTCCAGGAGCTTACAAAGGCAAATGCCCCTGCTGCCACCAGTCCGGGAGCAATCGTGGGTACTACAATTTTTGTAATTGCCCCCAAAACAGAACATCCGTCAATCTGAGCTGCCTCTTCCAGTGCAGGGGATACACCAGCAACAAATCCGCTGATCATAATCATGCAAAATGGGATTCGGACTGTGGTATAGGTTAAAATAAGGGAATAGGGTGAATTCACAATTCCCATATTTTTAAAGATTTCAAACAGTGGAATCATTAAGACCACACCGGGAAACATCTGTGAAACAAGTAATATCAGGTAAGTAAGTTTCTTTCCTTTATATGGATATCTGGCAATGGCATAGCCTCCAAAGAGGGAAACCACCGTACACACCACAGTACTGATTACCGTTACCATTACACTGTTCCAGAAGTAAATATCAAATCCCATGTTATTCCAGATATATTTATAATTATCAAAGGTAATTGGACTGGGCCAATACTTTAAGGGCAGCTTCATTATTTCATTCTCAGGCTTTAACGAAGTTACAATTGTCCAGTACAATGGAAAAATGGTAATGATAAACAGGACAACCAACGGTATATTAACAGTAAAAATCCGGATTAATCTTTTCTTTGTTTTATTGCTCATAATAATTATAAGTCTCCCTCCTTGCCAAATCCTCCCGCCGCAACGTAAACACCGGCAAATACTGCCAGAATCAGCGCCATCACCGCTGCCAGGGTACTGGAATATCCGATATCCAGACCTTCATTGAACTTTGTCATAAGATAATGGGGCAGTGTCATGGTAGAATTGTTGGGTCCGCCATCTGTCATACCAGCAATAATATCAACAATGTTAAAAGTCCAGATCGTACGGAGAAGCGTAGTTAAAATCAATGTATTTTTTATCAGGGGCAGTGTAATTCTCCAGAACTGATAAATCTTATTGGCACCGTCCACATCTGCTGCTTCATAATAATCTCCGGGTATGGATTGTAGCGCTGCCAGAAAGGATACTGCAAAGAACGGAATTCCTCTCCAGGTTGTTGTAAAGATCAGGGTTCCTCTTGCAAGACTGCCTGTGGAAAACCAGGAGATTCGTTCATGGATCAGACCGGATTTCATCAGCAAGTCGTTTATCACACCGGTTTGTCCGGTAAACATATAGCTGAATATTAATGCTACCAGCATTCCACCAAATGCCCATGGTGAAAAAACAATCATACGGTAGAACTTCCGTCCCTTGAATTCTGTATTCATAAGAAGTGCAACAAAAAGTCCCAGAATACATTGGAAAAATACGTTAAAAAAGGTCCAGATTACAGTATTGTTTAATGACTTATAAAACAGCGGATCAGAAAACAACTTTACGTAATTATCCAGTCCTACGAATCCATAATCTTTTGGCCTGGTCAAAATATAATGATGAAAGCTGTTATAGAATGTTTTAAAAATAGGGTAAAACATAAATATGACAATGACTGATATTGAGGGCAGTACCATCAAATACGGTATGGTACGTATATTAATAAACCTCTTTTCTTTTTTTTGCTGCATGTTCTCCTTCCCTTCCCCATCGCGTTTGTAAGATATGTAAATTATATAAACATAAAAAAGAACGCACCATTGCCATATTGACTAATAAATGCGTTCTTCTCTCATCGTAATGGACATACATTTCATTTTATTGCGATTTTATTTCTAATTTAATTCTTCTATTTCAAGTATATCTTTCATATTGAAATTTTTTAGTCTGTTATCCCATATTTTTTCATTTTTCGCCATAACGTAGTCGGGCTGATTCCCAGCTCCTTTGCGGTCGCATTGCGGTTTCCGGAGTTTTTTAACAAGGTATTCCTCAAAAGGATTTCATAGGCATCCATGGATTCTTCTTTGACTGCCAGGTTTCCCTCTTCAAAAATTTCATCCGGATACATTTCCTGCAAAAGGTCTTCCACAATATGTTTTTTGATGGTACGCTTCTCAATCGTAAGCACCATTCTTTCAATAAATCGTTCAATCTGCAGCGCACTTCCGCACCAGTTATACGTTTTTAAATATTCCATTGCTTCATCGGTTAAAACCTGATATCTGGAATACCGCTGGGTATACCGTTTTAAATAGAGGTTTACAAAGTTCACCACATCCTCCCTTCTCTCGGAAAGGGGCGGCAGCCTTAAAACCAGGCCGGAAAAAATATAGTAGAAGGTAAATGTAACTGTATTGTTTTTTCTCATTTGTAAAAGAGATTCTGTGGAAGTAACAATTAACCTTACATCCAGCAGCTTTATTTCTCCGTTCCCCAGCTGCACTCCAGTATTTTCCCTGATAAACCGGCACAAGGCCGACTGTGTGCTGGCTGCGGCAAATCCGATTCCTGTAATAACCAGCGTTCCTCCGTTGGCCTTTTCAAGCGCACCAATAACCCTCTGGCTGTTCCGTCTTTCGTCTCCGCTTCCAAATAACAGCTCCATCTGTCTTTCCTGAGATAACCCTACCATACTGACCATCACATAAGGACCATTCTTACGGAGACTATAATTATGAATTCCCTGACAAAGACTTTCCCTGTCATCCCCAGTCTGCCCTTCTATCATAAGCGGCGTATTGGATTGAGAATAGAGCTTGGCCTGCTCAATGAGACGGGACATCTTCTCTGAAGTATAACAGATGTCTCCAAAATTCCGGTAAGCTACAAATCCGCCTCTTCGTTCCGCCTCCTGAATCGCATAATCAATTTCATCATTCCGGCTTATTTTCTTTAATGATAAATAGGCACCGGTGATCTGATCATCAACCATAATCGGGGATAAAATCATAACCATGGCTCTTCCATTTACATTGAGAAATGAAGAGAAGCTCTCTCTTGGACTGTTGAGCACCTGATGAATCAGATCTGTATTAATGTCCTTAATAATATCTTTTACATTTTTGCCAAGTATCTCTTCCTGGCCTTTATTTAATATTCCTTCCGTAATCCGGTTCATCATTACAATCGTCCCGGTACTGTCAATTTGAATCAGGCCATTAAACATACTGTCCAAAAGAGAATTTACTTTGGATTCATTGCGGCGTTTTATCTCATTGTTAGAGAAAAGTGTCTCTGCCTGACTGATGGCAATCCTGACTGATTCCTCTGTGGATTCCACCGGCAGGACAGGAATATTCAAATATCCAAACTGCCTGAGAATATCCTGAGCACCGATCAGCATATCTGCTCCCCAGGTCTCCACTTGTTTAAACATACTTTCTTTTTCCTCTATAGAGGTATAATAAAAAGTTTTAATTTTTGCATGAAATAAAGTTTCAAAATGAACTGTATCACAAAACATGCTCTTTAATCCGATGATTCCAATGACAGGACATGTTTCCTGTATCATTTCCTTGGCTTTTAAAATAGTAAGCCCGATTTCCTGTGCAGTCCAGACTATATCCACAACTGGTATATCTACTGTATAGCGGATTTTCTCAGCCTGAGTCCCCCTGGCTACAATCACACTGGCCCCCATTTTTACTGCTTCCTTCGCATCTGCCTCAACATTCTCGTTTAATGTCCTTTTACAGATAATTACGTTAGAATGATCTTTACAAATCTCGCCTGCAATCTGTAAAAGCTCAATATTGGGCAATAACATCGCTATCCCCGGCATTTTGTCTCCTCTCCTGTGTAATTCCCCCCAGAATTTCATAAGTATCATACCATGGCTTACAATTGCAAACAAATAAAATAACTGACTTTCCCGTTATTAAAATTTTATACTCATGTCCCTTGTCATACCTCCTCTCATTATGTTAAAATAAAACCGTTGCGCTTATATAAGTTCAAAATTGGTTGAACGTTTCTACCAACTACCTCAATAGTTGACTATAAGGGTTAGAAGGAAAAAGGAGTGATGTTCATGAAGGAAGCTTCAAAAAATTACGATGTGATCATCATCGGTGCAGGCCCTTCCGGTATTTTCTGCGCCTATGAACTGATCGATAAAAAACCGGATTTAAAGATCCTGATGATTGAAAAGGGCCGTCCGATTGAAAAACGTACCTGCCCCAAACGAACAACCAAAGTATGCGTAGGCTGCAAACCATGCTCCATCACCACTGGCTTTGCAGGTGCAGGAGCATTTTCAGACGGTAAATTATCCTTATCTCCTGACGTGGGAGGTAATCTGCCCGAAATACTGGGATATGATAAAACCGTGGAACTGTTAAAAGAATCTGATAATATTTATTTAAAATTCGGCGCAGATACCAATGTATATGGTGTGGATAAGCAGAAGGAGATCCAGGAGATCCGCCGCAAAGCCATAAACGCCAATTTAAAACTAATTGAATGCCCCATCCGCCATCTCGGTACGGAGGAAGGCTATAAAATCTACACCCGTCTTCAGGAGCATTTACTGGAACAGGGTGTGGAGATGGAATTTAATACCATGGTAAAGGACATTATTATCGAAGATAATCAGGCAAAGGGAATTATCACAGATAAGGATGAGATCTATGAGGCTCCTGAGATCGTTTCTGCCATCGGCCGCGAGGGGTCTGACTGGTTCAGCCATATCTGCGGAAATCATGGAATTGAGACAAAGGTGGGCACTGTTGATATCGGAGTCCGTGTTGAAGTCAGAGATGAAGTAATGGAATTTTTAAATAAGAATCTCTATGAAGCGAAGCTTGTTTATTATACTCCAACCTTTGATGATAAGGTACGTACCTTCTGTACCAATCCTTCCGGAGAGGTAGCTACGGAATATTACGAGAACGGTCTGGCAGTTGTTAATGGACATGCATACAAATCCCAGGAATACAAAACCAATAATACCAATTTTGCAATCCTGGTATCCAAAAACTTTACCAAGCCATTTAAAACACCCATTGAATACGGGAAACATATTTCACAGTTAAGCAATATGCTGTGTGACGGCAGGATTCTGGTGCAGACCTTTGGAGATTTCCAGAGAGGAAGACGTACCACTGAAGAGCGCTTATGCCGCAACAATATTATTCCAACCTTAAAGGATGCGGTTCCAGGCGATTTATCCCTGGTATTCCCTCACAGAATTATGGTTGATATTAAGGAAATGCTGCTTGCCCTGGATAAGGTTACACCTGGTATCGCAAGCGATGAGACACTTCTTTATGGTGTGGAAGTTAAGTTCTATTCTAATAAAGTGGTTGTTAACAGTGATTTCGAAACCAGCGTGCTGGGACTGCGTGCCATCGGAGATGGTGCTTCCGTAACACGGGGACTTCAGCAGGCCTCTGCCAATGGTATCAGCGTTGCCAGAAGTATTTTAAATAATTTAAGTTAAATAAAGTACAAAAAGCGGGGTGTTACAAAACTGACGTAAGTTGGTTTTGTAACACCCCGCTTTTTATCTATCGAAACATGAATCAACGTTAAATTCTATTAATTTTTCTTTTTATCTCCCCCACCAACTCATGCACCGTTGTACACGGCCACATCTCCGACGGCTTCACTTTACCTTCTCTTTTACACTGCTCATATTTCTGCTGTGCAATTCTAATAGCTTTCTCTTCATCACCATTCTTGCAAATTCTACTGTAAATATTACTGTCAGCCTTGGAATACTTTTGTCCTGTTCTACTTTCATATACTTTCCCGAACTCAGAGCAGCACGTCCATGATTCATGCAATGCAGGCATGGAACCAAAATAGGCATAAATCCAGATTTCAAAGTATGGATTTGACCAGCCTACTCTGATTCCTTTTTCTCTTGCTTCATGAATTATTACATCGAAATCTTTCACTTGATCTCTATCAAACACAATCCAAGGCATGCGATACTGTGCTTCATATGCTGTCAATTCCATACATTTATCTAACATGTTACGTGTTTTGGTTTCTACTACACGAATTACAAGCTTATCTTGAATCTCATAAGGCAGACTATCATGTAAGCCATTGAAGTAACATCGTTCTGTAGCCTCTGTATCGGTAACAATAAGATAATACCCCAACTCAGGTGCTCTAACCTTATTGCGTTGTTCTCTTGTTTTTCGATTACCTGTTCTTTCGTCTCTTGCCACTCTTAACCCTCCTTAAAAATGTCAATACTCTTTAAGGAGGGAATTGCGCCATACTTACCAATCAGATAATTCTTTTCGTAACTCTCATCCTTCCTGATTCTAGTTCCATCTTCATCTAAAAAATCCGCAAGTGAATATAAGGTTGATATTCCTTCATTACTTTTTTCAGTAAACCAAATTTCATCTCGTCTAAGCAATTGATTTGATAGCTGCCAGGTATCATGTGTTGTGAATACCAACTGTGCATGATTTATATTTATCTGCGGATTTAAAAATGTAAGAATAAAGTTTCTTACCAATAGTGGGTGTAACCGTGCATTTAATTCATCTATAAAGAATACGCTTCCTTTGTTGATTACTTCCTGTAGTTCTGGATATAAAGCAAACATTTTTAAGGTTCCTGCTGATTCCATAGCAAATGGAATCTCTGCCATCTCATCTGAATCTATCTTTTTATGAAGTGCATTAATTTTATATTTACCTTCTTTAGAGTCTCCCTCTGCAGGAATCTTTTCAACACGGAAGTCTTTAATATTTTCATCAAAAGATGCAAAATATTCAACTACTTTCTTTTGCACATTTTTATCTTCTACAAATTCTTTTGGCAATCTTTTTGACATAAAAAAATTGGTAATTACGTCTCCAAAATCCGCAAATTGATTTGCAAAAAACCAATCGCGAATTGCTTTACATTTTGCAATCTTTAATTTGGCTCCCAAGGATATAATCAGAACCTGCTTTTCTAAAGCAACTTCTATATTTTCTCTGCTATTCTTTGGAATACCGATAAGATCCAAAGCGTCCTCTGAACGATAAAATACAGGGCTATATTTTCTCGCTGTTTTTGCTTTTACATTTAGCCATTCTTCTGTAATACC
>SVDS01000096.1 GCA_015057715.1 Paenibacillaceae bacterium | reverse complement strand
GCATATTTAAAAGGCAGTTATTTAACAAAACCGGAAAAATATTTCATGTCACTTGCAATTAATTATGTAAAAGGAACATTGGAAATTTAAGTTCAGAAGCAGTGATGAGGCGCATTGAGAATTCTTCCAGGACGAGGTCAAACAGATTATGATCTCATTCTTCGATCAGTATTTAAAATAACATAATAAAGATATGCTCCTTCTGAAACAGATAAAAGAAGGAGCATATTTTTATTAAACAATATCCAGAAATGTCTTTCTTACCGGTCCAGGAAATGCCTGGTTTATTTCCATAAGCTCGTCCGCCGTCAGCACTATTTCCCACGCCTTTACATTGTCCAGTGCGTGATCCTTATTTCCTGTGCGGGGAATGGCCACCACATTGTTGTTTCGTATCACAAATGCCAGAAGAATATTGGAAACCGTACAATGATGGGCATCTGCAATACGTACCAGCACAGGGTTCTCATAGAGACCCTGTTTTAAATCACCCGCCTGTGCCAGAGGGCAGTATGCCATGACAGGGACTTTGTGATCTTCCATCCACGGGATTAAATCATACTCAATTCCTCTGGAAGCCACATGATAAAGAACCTGATTGATCTGGCAGTTACTTCCTCCTTTCACACTCCATAGTTCCTTCATATCTGCAGTATCAAAATTTGATACTCCCCAACGCCGTATTTTCCCTTCTTTTTTCAGCTCCTCCATACATTCCACCGTCTCACTCAGAGGAATACTCCCTCTCCAGTGTAAAAGATACAAATCCAGATAGTCCGTATTCAGCCGCTCCAGAGTTTTATTACAGCTTTTAAATATATTCTTTCTTCCTGCATTATGGGGATATACTTTAGATACCAGAAACAGGCTGCTGCGGTCAAAACCCTGTATGGCCTCCGAAAGAAGTATCTCTGCCTTTCCATCTCCATACATCTCAGCCGTATCTAACAGGGTCATCCCGGCTGAAATTCCAGCCTTTAAACTAACCAGTTCTTCTTCCCGTCTGCTTTTTTGTTCTCCAAGAAACCAGGTTCCCTGGCCCAGGGAAGGTATAGCGGTTCCATCGGGAAGTAATACACACTGACTCTTATTTTCCATTTTCTCCTCCTGTTCTTCTCCTCCATTCTGGTCAGTCGGTAACTAAATTTATGAAAAACCCATGGACCAGAGAGGAATTGTAAGCATGGATAAAAGTGTGGAAATCACCACACATTTCGTTGCAAATACATAATCGCAGTTATATTTTGCTGCAAGGATTGCCGATGTACTTCCAGCCGGCATCCCGGTCATCAGTACACAGATCGCCGTAAGATAGGTCTCCATCTTAAATATTCTGCACAATGCCAGGGTTAAGAAAGGCAGAACAATTAATCGCATAAGGGATATAAAAAGAGCATCCCGGTGAAAGAGACTTTTTAAGCTCACCTCTGAAAGCATCATTCCGATTAAAAGCATTGTCAGAGCCGTTGTACAACTTCCTGCCGATCGGACTGCCCTGTCAATTGCCAGTCCCATTATGTTCAGTATGGTTTGGGCAGCAAAAGGCAGATGAGTCATAAACCCTGCATGAAAGGCCTCCATGGGTGTCTGAAACAATAGCAGAAACAGACCGATATAAACGGCTACAATACAGGGATGAACTGCTATTTTTTTCACTACTGACTTAAAATCCGGACTTTCCGTAAAGCATGCAATTCCGGCTGACCACATCATAATCCGCATGGGAATAATGAATATTGAAGCATACATCATCCCTTCCGCACCATAAATTCCTTCTGCAATGGGCAGGCCTAAAAACCCGGAGTTTGAGACTATGGTTGCGTACTGAAGAACCCGTTTTACTGCATGGGGCCTTTTATTATACAATACCCGGCTTAAAACATAACTTACGATCTGTACAAGAACAGACAGGAAAAGGATTGCCCCGAAACGGAGCAGTATTTTACTGTCAAATTTCATACGGAAGGAATTGATAATATTGCAGGGCAGAAAAAAATACAGCACGGCGTCAGTCAGCACCGTTTTACCTGATTCCTTTAAAATACCTTTTCTCTTTAATATGGCACCTGCCCCAGCCAGCAAAAACATCATGCACTGAAGAGACCATAATCCGGTTATATCCATTTTCTCCCCTTTTTTACCCGTTCAGACTCATTCCGGCTCTCAGCATACGAAAGGTGCGCTGTGCCGCTCCCCGATAAAGTTCCACTGACCGTTCCATTGCTTCTTCTATGGGCATTGCTCCCTGAATGGTTGTGGTAATACTTTCAATTCCGTATTCATAGATTTTTTCGGCCCCATCACCCATGCCGCCTACGATGGCAACTGCCGGGATTCCTTTTTCCTTACACCGCATGCCGATTCCGCTTGGAACCTTTCCAAAGGCAGACTGCCAGTCCATTCTGCCTTCCCCGGTGACGACTAAATCAACCCCATTAAGAAGGGTATCAAACTGAATCAGATCAAGTACCGTTTCAATTCCTGATTTCATATTGGCATTTAAAAATACGTTTAAAGCAGCTCCAAGTCCACCTGCTGCTCCTGTTCCCTTTATCTGGTCTACGTCAATACCTGTTAACTCCAAAAGCTTTCCTGCATAGGATTTCATATCCTTTTCCAGTTGTTCCAGTATTTCCGGTGTCCCTCCTTTTTGTTTCCCAAAGGTATAGGTTGCACCGTTTTGTCCAGTCAGCGGATTGGTTACGTCACACATGACTGTAAACTCAGTCTCTTTTACCGCCGGGTGAAGTCCGCTTACATCAATGCGGTCCACTTCTCCCAGGTCTTTTCCATAACCAGTCAGCTGGTTTCCTGCTTTATCAAGGAATTTTACCCCAAGAGCAGTCATGGCTCCCATTCCGCCGTCATTGGTTGCGCTTCCGCCGATTGCAATGGCGATCTTTCGATAGCCTTCATCCAAAGCAGCTTTAATCAGTTCCCCTGTCCCATAGGTTGTGGTATTAAGAGGATTTCTCTTTTCTGCCGGAACCATGGGAAGACCGGAAGCTTTTGCCATCTCAATAACTGCATGGCTGCCATCAAACACGCCGTAATCTGCAGTTGTCTCTTCCATCAGCGGGCCGTGTACCAAAACGGTGCGGGTCTGTCCATTCATGGCATCGATTACCGCCTCTATGGTTCCTTCCCCTCCGTCTGCCACAGATACTCCTCTGCACTCACAATCCGGAAAAATACGTTTTGCTTCTTCTGTCAGGATTCCTACTATCTCTACCGATGATAACGATCCTTTAAATGAATCAGATGCAAATAAAAATTTCATCGCCTGCCCCTTTCCTCTTACGCCTGAAACGAAAAACAGGCCGGCAGCCTATCAACAGCCACCAGCCTGCCCTCTTTCTACTTATTATATCAATCCAGCTGTTTCCATCTCTTTTCTGATCTGACCAAGAACAGAACCTTCCGGAGTTGCAACATTGGGTTTATAGGGAAGTCCAACGTTTCTTCCTCTTAAATTAGCCATATCCTTTGCTGCTACCGGGAAGCTTGCCGGATCCATGGAAAGACGGACCGGATTCAATTTAAACTGAGCTTCCAGAGAACCTTGTAAGTCACCTGCTACAAACTTATTGTAAACATCAGTAATCAGCTCCGGCATAAAGTTGGCAGCTGTACAGACTCCGCCTACTGCGCCGTGGCACATGGATGCATATAAGAGTGTATCCTTTCCGCCGAATACTTTAAAGTCTGTACCACGGGTTCTGCGAATGAACTCAGCGGTCTGGGTGATATCACCGCTGGTGTCCTTCATTCCCACAATGTTATCAAATTCCTTCGCCAGACGTTCAACCAGACCCGCAGACATGGTATATCCCACACGTCCCGGATTGTTGTAAAGCAGCATTGGAGTTTCTGGTACAGATTCTGCAATTGTTTTAAAATGGTTATAAAGTTCTGTTTCTGTTGGCTTTAAGAACATAGGCTGAAGAACAGATATACCAGCCGCCCCATTCTCTACTGCCATTTTAGCCAGACGGCAGCATTTTTTCGTGCTGATGGCACCGATCCCAAAGTAAACCGGAACTCTTCCAGCTGCCTGGTCTACCATGATCTTTAATCCCCGCTCCATCTCTTCATCTTCCACTGCGTAGAACTCACCGTTGCTTCCAAATGCCAGAATTCCAAGAACGCCGCCATTAATTACATAATCAACCTGATCTCTTAATTTTGCTTCATCGATCAGTTCATTTTCATCTATTGGCGTAAGGATTGGCACGATAACGCCTTTAATAAAATCTGTATTCATAATTATTGTCCTCTCCGCCCGGCTTATTTTAGTGGTTCTACCGTGGTATTAGCAATTTTCTCGTAATACTTCACGATGCTGGAATGATCCTCTTTATCAAAGCCGTCTGCTTTCAGTCCCTGCATAATCTCCATTAACTGACCTGTTAAAGGAACGGGAGAGCTTACATTATGAGCAGCATTCAGTGCATTATTTAAGTCCTTGATGTGAAGTTCAATGCGAAATCCCGGCTTGAAGTTTCGATTCAGCATCATAGGAGCTTTTGCATCCATAACAGTAGAACCAGCGAGGCCGCCGCGGATTGCCTGATATACAAGCTCCGGATCTGTTCCTGCTTTTTTTGCAAAGGTAAGTGCTTCTGATACAGCTGCAATATTTACAGCAACAACAATCTGGTTTGCCAGCTTAGCCACATTTCCTGCACCAAGTTCGCCTACATAAACAACGGAGCCAGCCATAACCATAAGCATATCGTAATACTTGTCAAATAAATCTTTCTTACCGCCTACCATTACAGATAAGGTTCCGTCAATTGCCTTTGGCTCTCCGCCAGATACGGGGGCATCAAGCATATCAATCCCAAGCTTTTCAAGCTCTGCGCCAATGGCTCTGCTCTCGGTTGGATCAATGGAGCTCATATCAATGATTACAGTTCCTGGCTTTGCACCTTCTGCAACGCCGTTCTCGCCTAATACTGCAGCTCTTACATGGGGAGAGTTTGGCACCATGGTGATCACAACGTCACACTGGGAAGCTAATTCTTTTCCAGTTTCAGCAGAAGCGGCTCCATTTGAAACCAGATCTGCAACTGCTTCTTTATTAAAATCAAATACAACTAATTCATGACCTGCTTTTAACAGGTTTTTTGCCATAGGTCTTCCCATGATTCCCAAACCGATAAATCCAATCTTCATATGCTTATCCTCACTTTTTCATTCTGTTTTCTGTGACCGATGGGTTCTTTCCATCTCTGCTGTGATTATAGATAATAAATAGTGGTTTCGCTATGGGCGGAATCAACGAATGGACAGGAAACATTTATACAAACTCTCTATAGTTTCATTATCGTTTCATTATCGTTTCATTTTTATATCATTATAATTTCATTTTTATTTCATTCCAGATGATATTTTTTCATCTTTCTCCATAATGTGGCCTTACTGATCCCCAGTTCTTTTGCAGTTTTTTCCCGGTTTCCACCCAGCATGAAAAGAGTTTCTTTTATTTTTACCGCTTCCATGGGGAAAGAATTTTCTTCCTTTTCTGTGGAGGTGGATTCTGATTCCTTCTCTTTTTCGTCCGGATAAAGTCTGGCGAGAAGATTTTCCACCGCAGCCTCGTCAAGACTCCTCTTTTCTGCTGTCAGTATCAGGCGTTCGCAAAAATTCTCCACCTGAATTAAATTGCCTTTCCAAGGGTAATGAAGCAGTACCTGATAAGCTCCTTTTGTCAGCACATGAAATCTGGAATAATGTTCACAGCAGTCTCTGATTGTTTCCCTGATTTTAAACTCTAAATCTTCTTTCCGGTCTTTTAAGGGTGGAATGGTAACTGACAAACCCTCAAGAAGATAGCAGAGTTCTTTGCGAAACTCTCCCTCTTTTAAAAGCCCGGTTAAAGAAACCGTGGAAGTTACCATCACCCGTACCTCTTCTCCGGGATACCGCTGTCCTTCTCTTCCCATCCTGTGCTTATGCCTAATGAGCTGGTAAAGTCTGTACTGGTTTGCCTTCGTTAAAGCATGGACATCTTCAATCAGGAGAGATCCGCCTTTTGCCTGGGCAGCTGCACCCTTATCACCAAATAACAGATCATACTGCGCCTCTTCCCCCAGCCCGTCACAGGAAACATTAACAAAAGGGCCATCTTTATGAAGTCCTGCATTATGAATGCATTGTGCCAGAAGCTGCTTCTCCGTTCCCGGTTCTCCTGTTATGAATACTGGCTTTTCTGAGAGGGCATACAGCTTTGCAAGGCGTACACAGTCCTGCATACTCTTTGATTCCTGCAAAAGATCTCCAAATTCCCCCAGCGCCCCGGCTCCCCGTAACGAACTTTTTCCTTTTAACTCCTGCCCCTTATGCTGTTTTCGTTTCATGCGGTGACAGGTAAGTATGGCTCCCTCCACCTTTTTCTCAATCACCACAGGCGCCACAATGGCAAATACAGAGGTGCGGTTGATCTCCATAAACAGTGAATAGGATTCTTTTCCGTATTCCAGCACCTGATTGAAGGACTCTCCCAAAAGCTCCGGGAATACCTCTCCTGCCGCTTTTAAAAGAATTTCCTCCTTTTTCTTTTCCAGAATATCTTCCATGGTTGCGTTAATATCCACAATAATTCCACAGGCATCAAGCCTGGCCACTCCGTTAAACGAATAATCTAAAAGCGTCTCGATCTGGGCAGCACTCCGTTTCTCCACTCCCATGGCATAATCAACACTTTCTGCCATAGAAAGGGCGTTTCGCATGGAATCTTCCGTATTGGATAAAAACAGAGATGGGATACCTGCCTCCCCTGCAATCCCCACAGCCGTATCCCCTCCAATAATTAAATCCACTCCGTCACGAACTGCCTGTCTCGCCATATCCTCCAGAAGATCTCCCTTTTCTGCAAAATATGTCCGCATTTCAATTCCATATATAAGATCAAAATAAGACATGTCACAAAACATGTTTTTAAATCCCACGACTCCAAGAACCGGATTGTCTTTTTTAATAATCTGTTTTGCCTTACTGACTAACAGCGCCATTTCCTGAGCAGTTATAACGATTTCCACTACAGGAATGTCTGTGTACTGCTTAATGAGAGAAGCCTGGAGACCTCTTGCAATAATGATTGAGGCACCGTTTGCAATGGACTGGCGGGCTTCAGAAACCGTATCCTCTGTTTTTATTACACGCATTTCCCCAATCTCATGTTTTTTCTCCTGGAGAATGTTATGCGCCTGATAAATCATCTCTTCTCTCGAAACAAGTAACGCAATCTTTCCCATATGGATTCCCTTCTTTCCGTTTATCCTGTCTGGTTCATTTTACTATAAGAAAAAGATAGTGTCCAGCATGTAAAAAATGCGGTTCCCAACCTGGAAACCGCACTTTTTAAACTATTTTATCTTTGGGAAGATTTAACCGTAAATAGGGAACATGAGATTTGCTGCAACTGCCGATGAAATAATTCCAAGTATTATGTAAGGAATTGTAAATTTCATTACCCTGGCCGGATTGTAACCGCCTGCTGCAAAGCAGACTGCAGCCTCTCCTGAACCCGATGGAAATCCAATTGCCAGCATATTGGCAGTTCCGATTGCAAGTATGATTCCACGGGGATCCCATCCTCCTGCCAGAGCAACCGAAGCTGCAATGGGGATTAAAACTGTCTGGGTCGCCATATTGGACAGGAATGTAGTCATAATAACAGTAGCAGCAGAGAAAATCAGCATAACTGCTATGGAACTTGGGTTTTCACCAAGAATTGCAAGAATAAACTGGCCAATTAAGTTTCCTGCGCCAGATTTCCCCAGTGCATCTGCAACAACAAGAACACCTGCAATCATCCACACCATATCTGATGTCATGTTTTTCACTACATCTTCCACTTTTGCAATATTTGTGTAGATCAGAATGAGGATGCCGATTCCAGGAGCCAGATATAAAAGATTGCCTGTCCACTGGTTTAGAAGCATCATTAACATTACCATTGCAAAAACGCCGTATACAATTAATTCCTGATTACGGGATAACATTTCCACCCCTTTTCCATGTTTAAACGCAGACTGGTCGATCTGTTCATCCTTTGGCATCAGTTTCCATGCAAACAGGCAGTAAATTGTAAGTACGATAGTTGGAATCAGGCTATATATAAATGGATCTAACATTTTTAAAGCAAACTTTGGATCTGGGATAATTCCTTCATACATACCGTTTAAAGTTGCAAAGTTTGCTGCTCCGATTCCAATGGGAACACGGAATTTCCATGCACACAGAACTCCCAGCAGAGGAAGAAGCAGACGGTTTGCTGTTATATCTCCTGAATCATCCAGAGTAGATAAAAATACAATCAGGATGGTGATTGCTGCAGTGGAAGGAATGAACTGAACAAATACAGCACCTACCAGAAAGAAAAATCCAACCAGAAGCATCCCTTTTTTACCCTTAAGGGTGTTTAAGGTTGTACTGATTTTAGCAATCATGCTGGTTCTTGGAAGTACTGCACTGAGAGCCAGAATTGGCGCAATTAAAACCACGATCTTATTTCCAAAACCACTGAATGCTGTCTGTAAATCTACCACACCTGTTACAGCTAAAATTGCGCAGCAGGTCATGGTTGTTACTCCAAAAGGAACTTTATGAAGGACAAACGATACCATCATAAATAAGGTCACACCCAAAACAATGTACATTTCCATACGTTTTCTCCTGTCTGTTCTAAATCTATTATTTCATCAGTGACTTAACCTGCCGTACCCTTTCCTGAATAAACTCAGCCCAAATGGTATCATCAAGGTATGGCTGGATTTCGTGAGTGTATTGTCCTGCACGATCAATAATTTCAATCTGGTTTGGATGACTTGGCAGTGCAATATCTACATGAATCTCTTTCAGCTTTTTCTCATCTGAAAAGAAACGCTCTCTAAGATCCGGAGTTAAATATTTACTTATCTTATAATAATCATCATTCATGGTATTAGCCCCCACTCCCCCATGCATGGCAACCTGATAAATTTCTCCATTGACCGGATTACGTTCTTCCCAGAAAAAACTGGTACATCCAATGGTATGACCAGGTGTAAGCATGGTCCGTATGGATACATTGCCAAGAACAATTGGCTGGTCCTCATCATAAAAACAATCTGCCTCAAACATCTGAGGATGGGAATCTGGATCAAGCACCATGGTCTCCTCGGGACAGGCTTTATAGAATTCGTAATCCTCTCTGGAAATATAAAGCTCTGCCTTTGTGAGCGCTTTCATAGCTGCTGCAGCACCGCAATGGTCAAAATGAGCATGACTGATCAGTATCTTTTTAATATCCTCAGGCTTATAACCCAGGCGATAGATGGAATCCACAAGCATATACATGCTTTCCGGAATTGCAGTGTCAATCAGAATCAGACCCTCACCCGTATCAATGAGGTAACATCCAACCCAGCTCTGACCTGCTGCGAAATATGTACGGGGTGATACCTGAAACGGTTTTACTTCCAATTTCCATGGCTCATATGCCAGATCCTTAACAGGATGAGGAATTGGTTTCGTACAGCGTAATGGCATAGTCGTCTCTCCTTTGTGTAAATTAAATAATTTTTTTGTTCTAAATTCACTTTTTTTGTTCTTGTTGATTATATGAGATAACTTTACCCAGTTCAACTTATTAGTTTTTATACAATAACTTAATATTTTTAAGTTCCAATTGGTCATTTTTGAAACATTTTCACTATTTTTGTAAAAATAGCACAAAAAAAAGATGTCTTATCTGGCATATGGCTGCCAAAACTTAGACATCTTTTTTTCTTTTAACTGATCATGAAATTTGTTATCGGACATCCTTCCTTACAATTACCGTTTCATAACCATCTATTTTACCATCTTCAAATATTTTTCCGGATAAAATCGTGCCTTCTTTTATACAGGATATCGTCTTTTCTCCCAGCTTTACCGCCTTATCACTGTAGTTTTGAATAAACAGGTATTCATATCCTTCTGATTCCCTGGAAGAAACCTCAAGTTCCTCCGGTAACCGCCCTTCAAGAAGCGGCTTTATCCCAGCTTCTATGGTCAGATTATGAAAGAAATCATCATAGAAATCCTGACCTGCGTCTGCACATACATAATAAGCCGTTCCTTTTCCATAAGAATTTTTTGTAAGTGCCGGATATCCCTTATAAAAATCCTTTTCATAAATAAGAAGGGGTTCCGCACCGGAAAGACTGACCAGATCGCAGAGATTTCTGCATTCAAACCGTTTTTCCTCACCAATTCCTGGAAGCGAAACCATATAGTTACATTCTCCGTCGTAGAGACCGTCAATTTCTGTACTGCGAAGCCCCAGCACATCCATTAGCCCATGGGGAACACCTCCCAGAAAGCACTTGTCCTCTTCATCCACAATTCCTGACCAGTAGGTGATCATCAACTGGCCTCCGTCTTGAACAAATCTTTTTAATTTCTCATGGATATGACTTCTATATAAGTAGATCATGGGAGCTGCTACCAGCTGGTAACCACTTAAATCACTGTCCATAGTAACTACATCCACATTAAATCCCAGTTTTTTTATCGCGCTGTAGATTTTTACACAGGTTTCATGATAAAACAGCCCATTATTTCTTGGTCCCTGGGCATCTTCCATTGCCCACCTGTTTTCCACATCATAGATCACGGCTGCTTTTGACTTCACACCGGTACCAGCTAATTCCTCCAGACAGGAAAGTTCCTTTCCAATCTGGGTGATCTCTCCAAACACCCGTGTGTCCGATCCTCCATAATGATCAATCACAGCCCCGTGAAATTTCTCTGAACAGCCCCTGCTCTGCCGTATCTGGAAATACAGAACGCTGTCCGAACCATGAGCCACTGCCTGCCAGGAAGCCAGTGAAAGAATACCAGGCTTCTTCAGCTTGCTCACCCCCTGCCAGTTGGTGCTGCTGGGACAGGATTCCATGAGGAGAAACGGTTTCCCCTTTAAGCTTCTCATAAAGTCATGCTGCATCCCATTGTCTCTTGCTGTCAGAATTTCTTTTTCTTTGTGCCATAACGGATAGGAATCCCATGATATCACATCCACCGTCTGGGCCAGTCTCTGGTAGTTAAGCCCCTTGAAATCATACATCAGATTTGTGGTAGTCGGCTGCAGGGCTCCTGCCTCTTTCAGAGAATTCACTTCCCACAAGGCAAAGTCAGCCGTCTGATCGGTTACAAATCGCTTCCAGTCCAGATTCAGACCATGAACCATGGTCTCACCAATGGAGGAGGGGCTTTCAATCTGGTCAAAAGACTGGTACATATGGCTCCAGAATGCCGTGCACCATCTGCGGTTTAAATCTTCTATGGAATCATATTTCTTTTTCAGCCAGAGACGAAAGGCCTTCTGACATAAAGAGCAGTGACACTCTCCCCCGTACTCATTGGAAATATGCCACATAACCACACCAGGGTGAGAAGCAAATTCCTCCGCTAATTTTTTATTGATCTTCTTTACTTTCTCCCTGTATACCGGAGACGTAAAGCAATGATTATGCCTTCCTGAAAACAGCTGCCGGCGCCCCGTATCATCCACCCGTAGCACCTCAGGATATTTATCAGACAACCACTTTGGACGGGCTCCGGAAGGAGTCCCCATAATGGTATAAATTCCATTCTGATAAAGTTCATCTACCCGTTCCTTCAGCCAGCCAAGGTCGTATCTCCCCTCTTCCGGTTCCAGAAACGACCAGGCGAACATTCCCATGGTTACTGTATTGATTCCTGCTTTTTTCATATAATCCATATCCTGTTTCAGTATGTCCGGATGATTGAGCCATTGCTCCGGATAATAATCTCCTCCATACCAGATACCAGCATGTTTCATATCCATCTGTTCCTTTCTCAAAAACAGGCGCAGCCACCGAATTTCCGTATCGGATTCCGGTTACTTCGCCTGTTTATTTTCTATTACTTATTTTACAGCTCCCGTAATACCTTCCGCAAAGCTCTTTTGCAGAAGGAAGAAAACGATCACGGTAGGAATGGTACACAACAATACAGCCAGCATTAAGGTTCCATAATCGGTCACATAACCTGATTTTAAGTTAGCCACCATCATGGGCATGGTGATGCTGTTGGCATCAGACATGATTACCTTGGGCCATAAGTAACTGTTCCATGCATTCATAAATGTAATCGTCATGGCTGCTGCATAAGTGGAGCGCATGGTCGGTATGAACATCCGACAGAAAATCTGGAATTCATTTAAACCATCAAGCCTTGCCGCCTCCATAATATCCACCGGAAACGATCTTGCACTCTGGCGGAACATCATGATTAAAAATGGGGTGGAAATACTGGGAAGGATAAATCCAAGTGTGCTGTTTAACAGATTCGCCTTTGAAAACATCTGATACAGCGGAATCATAATAGCTGCAAACGGAACCATCATAGCCAGTAATATAATGTTCATCACCCGGTCTTTTGCTTTGTCATGAAAAATTTCAAAACCATATCCTGCAATGGAGCAGACAAACAGCGAAATCAGTGTCATGACAATGGAATATTTAAAGGAATTCCCAAGGGCTGCATAAACATTCTGGGAAGCAAACAGCTTTTTCGTATTGTTTAATAATTCCGTTCCAAACATCAGCGTTCCCCGTGATACAGCCACGCTTTTGTTAGTAGCGGCCACCATCATCCAGTACAGCGGAAAAACAGAAAGCAGAGAGACAACCGTTAAAAAACTATATGCCAGAAACTTCTTTCCTTTAGTCACGTTTATCACCTACTTTCATCTGCAAAAATGCCAGAACTGCTACCAGGAACAGAATTAAGTAAGACATTGCTGCTGCATACCCAAAGTTGGGCACATATTTAAACGATACATTGTAAATATAATGTGACATGGTGATTGTAGCATTGGAAGGACCGCCGTAAGTTAAGTTTACAGACTCATCAAACAGCTGCAGCGTACCATTGGTTGACATAATTGCTGTCAATAAAATCGTTGGCTTTAATAGTGGTACGGTGATCCCCCAGAAAGACTGAATGGGAGAAGCTCCGTCAATCTTTGCTGATTCATAAATAGAATACTCAATATTTTGCAGACCGGACAGATAAAAGACCATGTTATAGCCGGTCCATCTCCAGATCAGTGCCAGAATAATGACGATTCTGGCGCTGTTTGGATGTCCGAGAAAGTTATATCCTGTGGACAAAACTCCAAGTTTTATGAGGACAATATTAATTAGCCCATCCACCGCAAACAGGGAACGGAAGATTACCGCATAGGATACCAGGGAGGTAGCACATGGCAGGAATATCGCCGTACGAAACAACCCCTTAAACCGCAGATCTTTATTATTGAGCAAAGAGGCCAGGATCAGGGCCAGAATCAGCATAATCGGAACCTGAATGATCAGATAAATAAAATTGTTTTTTAAAGCCTGCATAAAGACAGGATCCTGAAACATTCTCACGTAATTCGTCACGCCGGTCCAGCTTAAATTGGCACCCTTCCCTGATTGAAAGGAAAGAAACAATGCCTGAATCATGGGCAGGAAGCTCATGACTGCGATAAATAAAACCGCCGGAGTTAAAAATGCCCAGCCTGCCAGGCTCTGCTTCTGGCCTAATGACAACTTTTTCTTTGAATTGTCCACTGGTAATTCCTCCTTACTGACTTACTATTTACCCATTGCGAAATTAACGGTATCCTCTGCTGTCTTAATCTCTGCATCTATATCTGCTCCTGCAACTACGTTGGTAATTGCAGTTGCAACTGCATCACGGGCTTCATAATAATAAACACCGGTGTTGTTGGAAGGAATCTTTGATGCAAAGTCGGTAATGGTAGCATAAACCGGAGCATCGCCGAAAAACTTCTGCGGCTCTGCATAAACCTTACTCTGTGCAGCCGGTAAATAGGTAGAAAGTGCACCGGACTTTGGAAGGATGGTCTCATAGAAGGAAGTGCTTCCTGCAAATGTCTTTGCCATGAAATCATAAGCCAGATCCGGATTCTTACATACAGAAGTAATTGCCCAGCTGGAACCACCATTGTTGGAATAGTTGGTAGCTCCATCAACGCCCTCTAACTTAGGCATATTAGTAATTGCCCACTTTCCGGACTGATCCTCAGCGGTCTGAATGCTTGCCATGATCCAGCAGCCGTTAATGGTTCCGCCTACGGTACTGTTGGTAAGAGTTCCTACATACTGATCCCAGTCATTTACTTCAATCAGAACGCCGCTTTTTACAAGAGAAGCATAGGTTTCCATAACCTTTTTCAGTTTATCGTTTCCAACCATGCTTGGTTTTCCATCTTTATCAAACAAACTGCCGCCTGCAGACTGGAGCATCATCATGATCAAATCTGACTCTCCTGCCTGACAGGATAAAAGAGGTTTTCCAGTTTTTGCAAGAATTTCTTCTCCCATCTGCTGATACTTGCTCCAGGTTATATCCTTAAAATCATCAACCTTATAACCTGCCTGTTCCAAGACATCGGTGCGATAGCAGGCAACCACTGCTCCGTTATCAAAGGGTACTCCGTAATTTTTTCCGTTTACGACCGAATATGCTGTCTTTGCTTTTGCAAACTGGGTAAAGTCAATTCCGCTTGCTGTTATATCCTTAAATGCATCCGGATAAGTTAAAACATTCTTCTGAAATGCATTGTCCTGCAAAAGAATAATATCAGGCAGAGTATCCAGCTTACCAGATGTGGCAGCCGTGGTTAACTTGGTCTGAATATCGGCCCAGGGTGTTTCCACAACGTTCAATTTAAAATCGGGGTGGTCTTTCTGGTATACTTTAGCAGCCTCATTCATGGAATAAATATTAAATGCCGGGTCCCAGCACCAGACAGTCAGCTCATTCCCGCCTTTGGCTCCTCCATCTTTTCCTCCTGATGCCTGTCCTCCTGAACCTGAATTTCCGCAAGCTGTTAAGGAAGCAACCATGGCTCCTGCAAGTAAGAGTGATACGATTTTTTTCTTCATAGCAAAACTCCTCCTCTTTCATTAAAAAATTGGCATATGAGATCAATTTCTTTTGAATATAATCCCATTATACCAATTCTTTTTTTGAAAACTTTTTATATTCAATTATAAAATGCGCATATTCAATCATATCATTCTGTTTTACCAGCCTTTTTGCGCACTAATTCTGCAATAAAGCAGCTTGCTTTCGTAATTTTCAGCCGATCGCTTCCATTGATAAGGAGAAATATTGAGGATTTTTTTAAAATTTCGGTTAAATGAGGAAATTGAGGAGAATCCCGAAGCAACAGCTACCTCTTCCATAGATTTTTCCGTCTTTTTCAACAGCTCGCAGGCGCACTGGATCCGGATTAAGTTGATATAATCAACCGGCTTCATATCCATGCTCTCTTCAAACACCCGGCGAAAATGGCTTTCACTCATGCTGGAGGCCTCTGCCAGCTCACAGATTTTAATCTCACGGGTATAGTGATCCGCCACATAATCCAGTGCCCCCGATATAACTGCCCTGTGTGTCTTATTTCTCATGATTCGCTCTTCGTCATCAGACAGTCTTAAAAATTCCGCCAGGCAGGCCCGAAGCAGGCCGCTGATACAGTCTTTGTAATAAGGCTTTTTCTGGCGCGCTTCCTCCATAACACCTAAAATCAGTCTGGTAAGTCCTGGGTTTTCCTCTCCTGGCAAAAGGTATCCCACCCGCTGAATCCTTTTTAAAAGCCGTTTCTGAAACATGGGATCATAGCGGTTTAGCTCTGAAACAATCTTTTCCAGATCCACATACATCCACTCCCAGTAGCTTAAAGTCCCCTTTTCACTGTTGGTGGTATGGGGAAGCCTTGGAGGTACAATCATAATAGTCCCCGGTGAATAACAGACATGTTCCTGGCCAAGAATCACTTCACCAGTTCCCCAGTGACAGTAACCGATTTCCATCAGATTGTGAAAGTGGAGGCACTTAATCTCTTTCCCATATTCACGGATCCAGCCTTCCCCAAGGAGTGCTAAAACCGGTTCATCTTCCCCGATTTCATAGTAACGAAACTCTACCTTTTCCCTTTGTTTTGCCACAATCCCCTACTCTCCTTTATTTCCAGTAAGATCTGCCAGAATATTTTCCCCTTTATATAAAATCCACATTATCTTATGAACCCTATTATATAAGCTAACGGTATTTCCTGCAACAAAAAAAGGCTTATTTACTCATTGTAAAATAAGCCTTTTTCTGTTCTTCGTTATCTATAATTTACATCCACAGTACTGGCTGGCGTGCTGCGATATTGCGTCTTGCTTCTTCGTCAATTGATTCCTCCGGAAGCCGGTAATAAAGCTCCAGAAGTTCACTTTTTCCAAGAGTGCAGCCTGCCAGAAGCATGAACCCGCTGCGGGCCGGAAAGGCATCAAAGTGCATCACATCCGGAGGATAAGGCCAGCTGTCCTTGTCCAGTAAATAAGGTGTAATAAAATCAAGAGCCTTTTTAATACTTCTTCCATTGTACGTTTCATATTCCCATAGATTATCCTCGGGAGTTGAAAGAAGATGGCACAGCGTTACCATGTTATCCACTACAAATATAGAATAACTGTACGGTTTTGTCCTTCCCAGTTCTCTTGGAAAAGAACCATCCTCCTTCTGCTGCTTTAATAATTCCTCTTTATATTGCTGCCTGCAGAAATGTACTATTTTTTCGTTATCCGTAAATAAGGCAAATGCCGCCGCCTGCACAAAAAAACAAACACCATGATTATTGTCCTTATTCATCTCCTGAATACCGTTTTTATCAGTAAGCATCCAGCCAAGATACCTGGCAAACCACTTCTTCAGCCCTTCATAAATCTCCTGGCTCATACAACGGGAACTTTTAAGTTTTTCCACAGCAAATATTACATCAACCAAATGCAGGGTATCAATAATACCAATCCCTCTTCCCGGACATATGCCCAATATCGCCTGGGCATATGACAGGTGAGGAGTCATATAAGTTTCATCACTCAAAAAAAACTCATACAAATGCTGAACAGCCTTTTCTGCAAAGCTTTCTTTTCCAGTAATTACATAACCGGCGGTGAGAAAGACCACATTGGTTCTCATTTGCCGCATAATTATCCTGTGGCTGTTAAAATTGCCCGGATTGGACTGTCCATCTCTTTGTATGTAAGGCAGACCATCCGGAGTGTCCGGATTGGGCCACCAGTAATCTCCGTTGGAATAATAATCATGAGGCCCTCCTTCGCTTTTCGGACTCTGCACATCAGTAATATGGAGGAAAGGAGCCTTCATCGCTGCCTGTGCCTTCTCTATAACCCATTCCTGGTTTTCCCAGCCGGGTATAATCCTGTATTTTTTCTCATATTGTATCATGGTGCCATTACCTGCGTAAATGATTCAGTTCTGCTGCCGCACAGTTTAAAAGTGCCTTCATATATCCGGTGCTGTAAGCCCATGAGGAATTTTCTCCCCCAACCGATTCTCCCCAGACCGGTACGTGATCCACATGGATGGCACCGTCGTAATCATAGCGAACCAGCTGCTTCATTAGTTCATACATATCTCCATATCCGTCTTCCAGAAGGGTTTCCTCAAAATACGGCATGGTAGAACTGACATTTCGGAAATGAACCAGAAATACTTTTTTGTTTTCCACAAAATACCGGATATCTTCCATTATATTACCAAACTGTGCTCCGCCTTCCAGCCAGCAGCCAAAACACATCTTTAATCCCAGATACGGACTGTTCCCTGACAGTTCAAACGCATGTTTGTAATCATCAGCAGAAGTTATTAAGTTGGATATTCCAAGGAGGCAGTCAACAGGAGGATCGTTAGGGTGAAGGGCGATTTTTACATTTGCCTCTTCACAAACCGGAAGAACTCTGTCAAGAAAATATTTAAAATTGTCCCACATTTCTTCCTTTGTATAAAGCCTGCCATGAGAATATGGGCGTTTTTTTAATTCATCTAAGTCCACAATACGACCAATACCGCCTCTTGTATGTTCCCCTTCTCCGAATCTTGTGGTCAGCACCTTATTTGGCTCCCACGTCATATATACAACCGGGATTTGCGCCTTCCCCAGAATTCGGTTGAATCGATTATATTCCTCAATCGCCTCATCTCGTCCAGGCAGACCCAGATGAATCTTATCATTCTTATATAAATGGACATTTCCCGCATCTGTTACAGTTAAATCATATTTTTTAAGACGCTCAAGAAATTTCATAACAGAATCATAATCTGTATGCTCGTCTTTAAATATAACATATACGTATTTTACACCCATTTGTTTGATAAATAACAGCTGTTCATCTGTATAATCAGATACAACCTTTGACTGTACCTTTATCTTGTTTCCCAGCATTAGTGGGTCCTCCTTTAAATTAAGTAATGGCTTATTTGGTCCAGTAAACAGCTTCCGGGGTCCACTGTTCCAGACTTACATCATAGATCCCGGTGTCTTTCAGACCGGGGACTCCAAATGCTTCATAATAAACAACAGACATCGGAGTAATCATGACATAATCCGTTACAAGAGCCTTAGCTGCCTTTTGTAAATTTTCCTTTTTCTCATCAATTGTTTTGGCTGCTCTGGCTGCAAACAGCGGAGTTTCAAATTCATCCGGCCGAAGCATAATTCCATGATTTTTGATTCCTTCAGAGGAATACAGACGGATATAATTGTTAGTGAAATCCATTCTGCTGGCACCTCTGTTGGCGATAAAGCCATCGATATCGTCTTCCTTCTGCATTGCTGCGAGAGCAGACCCATCGAGCACTTCCACCTTGGCAGTAATACCGATCGTAGCTAGAATTGCCTGAAATACAGTCGCCGTATCATTATTCTGTGATGTAGTATAAATAGAAGTTTCAAAACCATTGGGATATCCAGCTTCAGAAAGCATCTGCTTTGCCAGTTCCGGATTGTATTCATAAAAATCCTGAGGGGAATATGCCCATGAGTCTAAAGTACAAAACAGAGGAGTTGCCTCACCCAGACCGCCGGACAGCGCCTTCGCGACCTGTTCCCAGTCAATGGCATGCATAATTGCCTGACGGACCTTTAAATTTCCCATGGGATGCTTTTCGCTTTTACTGTTCCAGATTATGTGTTTAATATCGGCACAGTTTGCATTTTTTCTGCCAATGCTTTCAAATCCGGCCTGTTTGATGGTATTGATAATAGCGTCATTTTCCAGCTTCATTGCTACCCCCACTTCTTTATTAAGAAGCGCAGACATCATGGTATTGGTGTCCATGATCATATCAATTTCCAGCTGGTCAACATGTGGCAGTCCTTTTATTCTGTAATTCTCATTTTTGGTATATGTAATTTTGTTGTCATCAATAAAGGACTCCAGGATAAACGGACCGGTTCCAACCGCATTGGTTTTGCACCACTCCTCGCCGTTCTTTTCATAGGCTTCCTTGGAAATAATAAAGATATCGCCGATTAAATTATCCCAGTTGTTGGCCCACTGATCATATTGAATTTCGATTCTTCTGTCATCAACTACCGTAATTTTTGAAGGAGAACCAAGCTCACTGGCCTTTCCGTTGTCAATATACTTCTGTATATTCCAGGCTACTGCTTCTGCGTCACAATCCGATCCATCATGGAACTTTACGCCTTCCCTCAGCTTAATGGTGAATATCAGGTTATCTGGGTCTGAGTAGAATTCCTCCGCCAGCCATGGATAATAATTTCCTTCCTCATCGGCACGTCCAAGGGATTCAATAACCGGCTGTGCGCCAAAACGGTCACTGGTTGAGGTTGACTGGGGCAGGAAAAACGTATTATGTGATAATGGAATGGCTACTACCAGTTTTCCACCTTCTGCTATCTCATCTGCAGCCGCACTTTCTCCAGTCACCGCTGCTGTGGTTTCTACATTTTTTGCTGCGGTTGTCTCGGGAATACTGGTATCTTTGCTCCCTCCGCAGCCGGCAGTCATAGCTGCTGTCATGATTGCGGCAACTGTCAATGCCAAGACTCTCTTTGTTGTTTTCATTTGTAATCCTCCTTCAATCTCTTTGCTCTTTGTTTTATTTATCATATAAGAAACAAGCCACCTTATGATCTCCACCCACATCATGAAGCCTTGGTATCTCCCTGCGACACCGTTCACCGGCCTTATCACATCTGTCATGAAACGGACAGCCTGCCGGTCTGTTTGTGAGACTTGGCACCTCTCCTCTTATGGGAACTCTCTCTCTTGTTTCCTCAACCAGAGGATCTGCAACGGGAACTGCGCTGAGAAGCGTCCTGGTATAAGGGTGAAGGGCATTGCTGTACAATTCCCCGCAATCAGCAATTTCTACCACTCTTCCCAGATACATAACCAGAATCCTGCTGCTTATATGCTTGACAACCGCCAGATCATGGGCAATAAACAAATAGGTCAGACCAAGCTTTGACTGCAGCTCCTCAAGCAGATTAATAATCTGAGCCTGTATGGAAACATCCAGGGC
>SVDS01000095.1 GCA_015057715.1 Paenibacillaceae bacterium | reverse complement strand
AAATACTCGTGAGGGAGTAGTTTGCGCATGTAATGCGTGTCAAGTCAACATACTGACCAGGAACGGTCTGGCTTGTACTTAATAAACGAGACTCATGTATAGCTGTCACAGCTATACTGGGTCTCTTTTTGAACTCGTGTATAGCGATGCTGTACGCGGGTTTTTTATTTTGTAAAACAGGAGCATGTATGGAGGAAAAAATGCAGGAATTTTTAGAGTCAAAACAGGAACTGATAAAACGGCTGGGTTCAGATGAGACCACTGGATTATCAACATCTCATGCGGAAAAAAACAGGGAACAATATGGCACAAACGTATTAACCAGAGAAAAAACCGAATCTCTTTTTAAACGTATCTTAAGCGCATCCAGTGAACCAATGATTCTGATGCTTATTATGGCAGGAGTCATTGCACTGATCGTTAATATTATTCGTGCTACCACCGGATCTGAAGCGGATTTTCTGGAATGTGTGGGAATCTTCGCCGCCATTTTCCTTTCCGTTTTAATCACCGTTGTTATGGAAGGAAAAAGTGCCAAAGCATTTGAAGCTTTATCCAAAATCAGTGATGATACCATGATTAAAGTATTGCGAAATGGTGATACCACCATGCTGAGTCAGAAAGAACTTGTTGCAGGCGATATTGTTCTTCTCTCAACAGGAGACAAGATCCCCGCCGACGGCAGACTTTTGCTAAGTTCTGGACTGGCTGTGGATGAATCAGCTTTAACAGGGGAAAGCGTACCTGCAAAAAAGGATGCAGATTACATCATTACCGATGAAAAGACACCCCTTGCGGAACGCGCCAACATGCTGTATTCCGGGAATTATATTACCAGCGGATACGGGAAAATGCTGATTACGGCAGTGGGTGATCAGACAGAAATAGGAAAAATAGCAAAGGAACTGACTGGAACAGATCGTACAAGCACACCCCTTCAGGAAAAACTGGCTCGTCTAGGTAAAACAATTACCATACTGGGAATTATCGCAGCTGCTGTTGTGTTTATTTCTGAGCTGATTTCCTTTGCAATAACCGACGGGCTTCATCTGGAAGAAGTGCTTAACGCATTTGTTACCAGCATTGTTCTGATTGTTGCTGCAGTTCCGGAAGGACTGCCTACCATCGTAGCAGTGTCACTCTCTATCAATATTATCAAGCTTTCCAGGCAGAATGCGCTGGTAAAAAAAATGATTGCCTCTGAAACTGTTGGGTGCATTAATGTGATCTGTTCTGATAAAACCGGAACCCTGACAGAAAATAAGATGACAGTTTCGGCATTTTACGATGGAACATGGCATGACAGGACGAATGAACTGAATTCAGACTGGCTCATACACAATGTCTGCCTTAATACAACAGCGGACATTTCCCAGGATGGAACCTTTATAGGAAACCCTACAGAGTGTGCCATGCTGAATTTTTATGAAAGCTCTGCTGCTCGTGGAACCAGCGGAAAGTCCTATAAGGACGAGCGTAATGATCATGATGTCCTGCATGCATTTCCATTTTCCTCTGAGTTAAAGCATATGACTACAATCAGTAAGGTTGATGGAAAAATCATATCTTATGTTAAGGGAAGTCCTGAGTGCGTATTTGCCATGTGTTCCCTTTCTGATAAGGAAAAGACTGAAATAGAGCATTATATTACCAAATCTCAGGAAAAAGCCATGCGTGTCATTGCCTTCGCTCATAAAGAGCTGGATCAGATGCGCAATTATGAGGAAGACCATCACCATGCAGCCATGGAAACTGATATGAAATTTGATGGTTTTGTGGCTATATCTGATCCCCTGCGTGCAGATGTATACGAAGCTGTCAAAAACTGCCGCAGTGCAGGGATTGACTTAAAAATACTTACCGGCGATAATATTGTTACGGCAAAAGCCATTGCGGATGAACTTCACATCTTAAACGGAGACCGGATTGCCGTGGAAGCTAAAGAAATCAGTGAACTCAGTGACGACCAGCTGTTGAAACTGCTTCCCAGAATCAGTGTAATTGCAAGAAGCACTCCCACGATTAAAATGAGAGTTGTGAAGCTTTTAAAATCACAGGGTAATGTTGTTGCCGTAACAGGAGATGGTATTAATGATGCTCCGGCACTGAAAAATGCCGACGTGGGAATTGCCATGGGAATATCTGGTACAGAAGTTTCAAAAGAAGCCAGTGATATCGTACTTCTCGATGATTCTTTCTCCACGATTGTAAAAGCAATTGCCTGGGGACGGGGAATCTACGAAAACTTTAAGCGTTTTATCCAATTTCAGCTCACAGTAAATGTCTCATCCGTAATCGTGGTGTTTACATCAATTCTGTTAGGATTAAAAGCTCCATTTACCGCTTTGCAGCTATTATGGATCAACATTATTATGGACGGCCCGCCTGCTCTTACCCTGGGACTGGAACCCATCTATGACGATTTAATGAGCCGCACTCCTACCAAGCGCAGTGATAACATTCTGTCACGGGCTATGTTTTACCGGATTGGTTTAACTGGATTATATATCTCTGTGATCTTTTTATGTCAGTATGTATTTAACTTTTTAGGAGCTTCAAGTGAAGAAACAGGTACGGTATTGTTCACATTGTTTGCATTGTTTCAGTTGTTTAACGCATTTAACTGCAGAGAACTTCACACCACCAGTATCTTTAAGCATCTGCTCCAAAACAGGATTATGCTCCTTGTAATTTCTATTACCTTTGTTCTACAGATTTTAATTATTCAGTTTGCAGGAGCATTTTTCGGAACCATTCCGCTGGGAATCACCATGTGGGTAAAATTGTTATTACTCAGTTTCAGTGTGATTGTGGTTTCTGAACTTATAAAGATTGTGCTGCGACAGACAGCTCAGCAAAAATAGTCGAGAAACAATTACCTTCGTAATGTAGAATAGGTACTGTAAGGTGGTGAAACGATGGTAGAACAAATGGAAGCTGTTCAACGGATGCAGGATTATATCACGGATCATTTATCAGAGGATATCACACTGGCCGCTCTGGCAAATGTATCTTATTTTTCACCGTGGTATTCTTATCGTCTCTTTGTGCAGCACACGAATCTGACTCCGGCAAACTATATCCGGCGATTAAGGCTTTCCAGGTCTGCAATTAAGTTAAGAGATGAGGCCTGCAAGATTATTGATGTGGCGTCAGAACTGGGATTTGGAAGTGTTGACGGGTATCAGCGGGCATTCTTTCGGGAATTCGGCTGTAACCCCGGAGATTATGTGAAAAGACCTGTTCCTCTCTATCTATTTACCCCCTATGGTGTGAAATATCGTGCATTAAGAAGGGAGAAACAAATGGGAACTGTTAGAACTATCTTTATTCAGGAAATAGAAAAGCCAAAACGTAAGGTATTAATCAAAAGAGGTGTCAAGGCAACTGATTATTTTGCGTATTGTGAAGAAGTAGGGTGTGATGTGTGGGGACTTTTGCTGAGCATCAAATCCATAAGCGATGAACCGGTCTGTCTCTGGCTGCCTAAATCCTATATTACGCCTGGAACTTCGGAGTATGTACAGGGTGTGGAAGTACCGGCTGATTATGACGGCGTAATTCCAGAGGGCCTGGATGTGATTGAGCTTCCCGCAGCCAGATATCTTATGTTTAAAGGCGAACCCTTTGCAGAAGAAGATTACTGTCAGGCGATTGAAGAGCTTCAGGAAGCCAGAAAAAAATATGACCCCTCTGTGATCTGCGCACAATGGGATTTCTCTAACCCACATATTCAGCTGGAGCCCTTAGGACAAAGGGGATATGTGGAGCTTTGGCCAATTAAATAATTCTTATAGGTGTTTAAAGGGGTAAACTGTACCCTGATAGTAAGACACAGAAAAAGAGGCTGTGTTTAACTATCAGGGTACAGTTTACCTCTTATCTGCTGAATGCTCTTATAAAGGGCGCAGATCCCTTTTTTCGTATAATCCGGCAGCCTGGGAACAGCCTGTCAGAATGATCCCAAGAGAAAGCAGGACATAAAAAGGATCTAACCCGTTCACTGAAATAGATACCACATTAAAATAGCCAACCGGTGTCAGTACATTTAAGAAATTTGTTATTCCGGCATAATCAAGGGCAAAGTGGACCAAGTAGAATACTGCCACCGTCAGCATTGTAAAAAGGCTTGCGGTTTTATAATCTGGGGTAAGGCTGGAGATGAAAAGTCCTGTGGTGAAAAGTACCAGTTGTGTAAGAAATATTCCCGCGGTAGTGATGATATGGATGCCGGCAATGCTGGTATCTCCAAGGGGCAGGATGATGCACAAATACGACATGATCCCCATGTTGAGAGAAAACACTCCAAGATTTGTTACTGCCGCTCCGATTTTCGCCCAGATGATGGCCGAACGTTTATAAGGTTTTGTGAACAGGAACTCGCTTGTACCAGATTTTTCCTCTCTGGAAACGGCAAATACTCCTGTAAATCCAGCATAAAAGAAGGCCAGTAAGTTGGTCCAGTATACCATACACTGATAAGCTCCAAGGGGAGTTTCAATTCTTATCCCGTTCAGTCCGAATAAAATCAATATGATTTTGGGGAAGCCTTCTGCCATCTTTGCGATTTCCCCCATTGCATCCTTTAGCACCACAAATTCTATTGCAGCAAATCCTGTAAGCATTACGATAAGTACGATCCAGATCATCAACAGCTTTCTTGTCATTTTCAGCTCTTTTAAATATATTGTCTTCATGCTCAGCCTCCAAATACAACATCTTTTTTTAAGTATACACTGCAGCTGATAAACAGCAGCCCTCCGGCCAGGATCACATACCACACTACGTAATTCCACTGGTAAAATCCGGTTTCAGCGATGCTAATAGGATCAAAGAACGCAAAAGGGGTGAAATATCCCAGCACCGGTACATGGATCTTTTTTGACATGGAGCTTAAACAAAATAAGGAAAACATGACGCAGGAGGACAGGAGGACAGGCGTCCGCACATTGGGGAAAAATGTACCTGCGGCTGTTCCCAAAACCACAAACATCAATTCCACCAGCACAAGGGATTTCCCTATGAGAAGGAATGCCCACCAATCAACGGAAATACCTTTTACAGTAAGAAGGGCAAGTACAGCCCCCGTGATATAGGCAGTTCCCACAATGAGGCTGTCTGCCGTACAGGCAAGAAGCTTGCAAAAGAAAACTCTTTTCCTTGAATGGGGCTTTGTCAGCAGAAATTCTGCCGATTTGTTCATATATTCTTTGGTATGGGTTGAAAAGGCAATGCTCATTCCGTGAATCGCTGCTGCTGTCATTGCAAAGCTGTTTAAAAAGCTGAACATGCCAAGAGGAGTCATTATAAAGGCAAAACTTACTCCTAAAGCCTCAAACATGGGGTTATTATTCATGGTCTTCGCCATCATAACATCAGTTCCTGAGATGAAACCAAGGTAAGTGGGAAGCATGAGAAAAATCAGACCCCCCATGGACAGGGACCAGATAATAATATTTTTCTTTAACTGTTTCAGTTCATATTTAAATACAGTCATCCCCTTCACCTCACTTGTAATAATGCATGAAAATCTCTTCCAGCGCCGGTTCTTCTATAAAAAGATCATGGACCTTTAAAGCGGATAGTTTTGTCAGGATCTCTCCCATATTTCCCATAAACATGAATGAGGCACCATTGCCTTCCTGATGATAATTGGTTATTCCTCCAAGGTCAAAATAACCTGCCGGTATTTCATCTGCCGTAACACTGATTTTTTTATGGCTATTGGCCCGAAGCTCGCTGATTTTTTGTATGCTGACCAACTTTCCTTCTTTTAAAATTGCCACACGGTCGCAGATTTTCTGCACTTCAGACAGAACGTGGGAGGAAAAGAAGATCGTTGCTCCCCGTTTATTTTCTTCTTTTAAAATCATAAAAAACTCCTGCTGGACCAACGGGTCTAAGCCGCTGGTGGGTTCGTCTAATATAATTAGCCTGGGGGAGTGAAGTAAAGCGCACAGGATCCCCGCTTTCTTTTTGTTACCCAGGGATAAGTCAGCAATTTTACGGGACAGATCCAGGCTTAAGCGTCTGGAAAGCTCTTTAATTTTATCATCATTCTTTACGCCGTATAAATCCGCCGCATAATTAACCAGTTCCCGTACTGTCATATTGTCATAATAGGCGGACTCGCCGGGCAGATATCCCACATCCTTTGCAATCTCTGCAGCCTGTCTGATACAGTCCATGCCAAAGATCTCCGCACTGCCGGATGTGGGTCGGATGAGTGCCAGAAGCGTTCGTATGGTAGTGGATTTGCCTGCCCCGTTTGGCCCGATAAATCCGAAAATCTCTCCTTCTTCTACGGAAAAGCTGACATCTTCAATGCCCCTGTGATCCCCATAGCTCTTGGTCAGGTTTTTAATATGAATTGCTTTCACTGGAGAACCTCCTTTCTCATTCCAAAAACTCTACAAACCCCAAATTGCCGTTTATACGGATCCGGTCTCCATCCTTTATGTGTTTTGTAGCATCAGTCACACCCACCACCGCAGGCAGGCCGTATTCCCGTGTGATGACTGCTCCGTGGGTAGCCATCCCCCCTACCTCCGTAACAAGTCCGCTTACTGAGATAAAAGCCGGAGTCCAGCTGGGGTCGGTAAATTTTGTCACCAGAATATCGCCTTTCTCTATTTTTCCGGCTTCCTTTAAGTCCAGGATGACTCTGGCCCTGCCCTCTGTTACACCGCCTGAGACGGCAAGCCCTGGCAGAGCACCGTCAGGAACCTCGCGTTTATATTCCCCTTCCACCACTTCTCCGTCAGAAAAAATGAGCCGGGGCGGAGTCAGGGACGCGTACTTTACATAATCTGCACGCATTTTATCAATTTTTTTATAATCGGGTTCATGCTCTCCGGCAAAAATACAGGCAAGCTCCGGAAGGCTCAGATAGAAAACATCATCAACGCTTCTTAATACACCTTTTTCCACAAGCTTTTCAGATTCCCGGATAATCGCCTGCTTGTATTCCCAATAGCGTTTCATCCAGTAATATTTCGGGGATTCACGCAGGCCCAGGAAATTCCGGTAAAAGGAAAGCTGTTTTGCAAGCTTCCTGGCTTTTCTTATTCCCCATTTCTTTTTAGCAGCCAGTACCATAGATTTTACCGCTTCTGCGCTTTCTCTCTTCCCCTGAAGGAGCCTTTGCTCTGCATGATCTCTTGGCAGCCTTACATCAGCCAATACAGTAGGGAGGATTTTACCGGGCGCTTCGGTAAAACGTGGCTTTGCAATATCGATTTCACCAGGGCAGCGCATACCATAGCGGAAGAAAAATTCTTCAAAGGCTTTTGCTGCTTTATCTCCACCCTCCTGATTCCTCAATTCATCCATGCAAAACTTGTCTCCAGCTGTTTCAAGATATTTTAAAACTTCTGGATAATCTCTTGCTGCATCTGCAATACGGCTGACGAAATACCCCATTTCCGAGGTGATATTCCCCTTTATGGATTTGGACACATCAACGCTTATATTGTCCCTCCCAAGAAGGAGCTTTCCCGCTTTATCAATCGGCTTTGTGAGAAAGAAAGCCACCATAAGAGGCCCAAAGCCATCTGGGTCAAACAGGCTTTTCATGAGATTGTCCGTGTCGTTTCCAATGTAATCGATCACTGCTTTGCCGGTCAGATGGTCAAGCTCTTTTTTTGTTTTCCGGATTAATGATTCCATGCGGCGGTTGTAGCCGTCAATGATGGCGGGATCGTTTTTCCGGTAGATTATGAATCCGGCAGTAATGCACCTGGCCACATCCTTTGGTATTGCAAATTCGCTTTTCTGACCTTTGGGAATAGATTTAATATAATCCTTTCTTTCCAGGACCTGATTAAATGCGCTGGTCATAAGCTCATCGGAATTGGAAAGCTTTTGCCGCACCAGGGTCCTGCCTACCGGACTGTTCAGATTATGGGTAATCTCCATATAGGGCCGTCCGCCGATCTCCGTAATCTTTACGGTTTTTGACATCAATTTCCAAAAAGATATGCCAAGTGGCAGCATGGTGTCGGTCATCATCTGTAAGTGGCCAACAGAGATAAAACAGCGTTTAAAGCCATCAGGAGATGGAGGACATGGAAAAAGAGTGGTGATTGCCCGGGACTGAACGATGTAGAACTTCTCCCCGTCAAAGCACCATTCAATATCCTGGGGACTGCCAAATTCCTTTTCAATTTTTTTTCCTATGTCAGAAAGGGCGGTTACCAACGCTTCCGTAAGACAAGGTTCTCCACCGCTTCTTTTCTTTACAATTCGTCCCTTGACCGTCCATGTAACCGGAGTCTTACGACCGGACACCAGTTCTTCCCCAAGTCCTTCCACAGCCTCGATTGCAGTTGTAAACCGGTCTGAGGTTATGGGATCGGCGGTAAACATGACTCCTGCCGCCTTTGCTTCCACCATTCTTTGTACGACTACAGCCATTTGAATTTCGCTTTCATCAAACCCATTTTTTGCCCGGTAGGAAACTGCCCGCTGATTATACAGGGAGGCAAAGCAGTTGATGACTGCTTTTGTTACAGCTTCAATACCTGTAACATTTAAATAAGTGTCCTGCTGACCTGCAAAGGAAGCATCCGGCAGATCCTCGGCTGTGGCGGAGGAACGGACGGCAACCAAACTGTTATCTCCAAGACCGTCATAGGCGGTCTGAATCAATTTTACAGCTTCGGGGGGTAAAGTCAGTCCGGCAATGGCAGATTTTATGTCACCCTGCGTATTGAGGACGGCGGGCTGGATATAGTTCTTAAAAAATTCCGTAGTAATAATAAAACCATCCGGAACTTTTTCAGGGAAACGCCTGGTAAGTCTTGAAAGGCTGGCTCCCTTACCCCCGGATATCCTGATGGCGCCGGCCTCTTTGTCCTGAATTTTCAGTATATACATCACAGGTATTCCTCCTTATATAGATTATTTTTAAGCATTTGCACGGTTTTTTCCAGTTCTTCAGTGATTTTTCCAAGATCACACCGGCCATCGGACATTTCGTGGGCATATCCTTCTGCCATAAGGAACATCAGGCGCATGACCGCATCAATGTCCACACTTTCCTTAAATTTGACCGCATCCTCCTTTTTCACTACCAGGTCATAAGAAAACTGCTGGGCTTCCGGCATGATCTTTTTTGTGATGTCAATTACCTCTTCATCCGTTTCTTCAAACATGCTGATAATAAATTTTAGTAAGTCCGGATACTTTTCCAGTATACCCATTTTCATTCTTGAAGCTACAGTGATTCGCTCAAACAAATCGTCACATACATCAATTTTATTCCGTTTGTATGCATCAACCATAACAGTTCTTACATATTCTGACAGGTAAAGGTATAAATCCCTTTTTGTGCCAAAATAATGGAACAGCATAGGCTTGGATACTCCGCTGCTTTTGGCAATGTCTCCCATGGAGGCCTTCTTGTATCCATGCTTCCCAAAACACTTTAATGCTGCCTCAATGACTGGCTGCTGCTTTTCTTCTGACAGTTCTATCTGTTTTTCCATATTTTCACCTTCTGAAATAATATTGACCGAATCGGTTTATATTTTGATTGTAGCACTATAAACCGATTCGGTCAATATGAGAAAATGAATCTTTATTTAAATTATTTTCATTATCATCCATAGTATAGATGTCTGAAAAAATACGGCAAAAAGTACCCTGATAGTAAGACACAGACTCTTTTACTGTGTCTTACTATCAGGGTACTTTTTACTCCATTTATAGCCTGTTCAATTATAGAACCATGCACCACAAAGGAATTGTCACCAGGGACAGCAGTGTGGTTACCACCACACATTTGGTTGCAAAGATATAATCACCGTCATATTTAGCCGCCAGTATGGCAGTGGTGCTCCCTGCAGGCATACCAGTAAGCAGCACGGACACGCCGGATATCATAGGGCGCACAGGAAAGAGGCGGCAGAAGATAAATACCAGAAAGGGAATAAAAAACAAACGGATCAGGGTATATTTCATAATCCCTTTATCTAAGATACTTCCCGCTTTTACCTCTGCAAGAATGGTTCCGATTAATATCATGGAAACAGCTGTGGTACAGCCGCCCACATTTCGTATGGTATTCTCTAAAAATACCGGCATTGATATCTGAGTAATCATAAAAAACAGGCCAATATACACTGCGACGATACATGGGTGGGTAAGAACTTTCTTTACCACTGTTTTCCTGTCCGGACTTTCCGTAAAATAAGATACTCCCGCAGACCACATGACAATTCGCTGGGGCACCAGGAAGATGGACGCATACATTAATCCTTCTGCTCCGTAAACCCCTTCTGCTATTGGATTTCCCATAAAACCGGCATTGGAGCAGACGGTTCCATACTGAAGAACCTTCTTTCGCCGGTCCGGCTCCTTATTATAAAAAGTATTGGCTATGATCAGACAGCCAAACTGAATCAGTGTGGCAATCAGCAGTATGACCGCAAAACCTTTTAATATATCCAGATTAAACTCAATGAGAAAGGAACTTATTATATTGCATGGCAGGATGAGATCAATCACCAGATCGGTCAGCACCTGTTTTGCACTGTCCGGCAGGATTCCCATTTTCCTTAGAATCACTCCGGCTGCAACCAGTAAAAAAAGCATACCCTGCAGGTTTATAAGACTGCTATTTATCATATTTATCACTCTTCTTTTGATTTCATATATTCATCCATGGCTTCTGCCACAGTTTTTGAGTAAGCCACAGCCTCTACCACCGTTCTGGCTCCTAACACCACATCTCCGGATGCAAATATGCCAGGTATGGTAGTCTGTCCGTTGTCATCTGTCATAAGAAGACCATTCTGACTGGCTTTTAAGCCTTCGGTGGTATTCACCAGTTTGCTCTTTGGCCCCTGGCTGACAGAAATAATGGTGGAATCAGCATAATACTGTTCCCGCTCTTCCCCCTGGCCAATTGCTTTTCCTGTTTCATCATGGATGACACTTACAAATACTGGACCATCATCTGTGATCTCCACAATCTGCTTTCCAAACTGGAAGTCTGCTCCGTCAAGCTTTGCATAGGCAGTTTCATGCTCGCTGGCATTGCTCACGGTTCCTCTTGCATAAAGAGTCACTTTTCTGGCTCCATGACGGATTGCCGTCCTTGCCACATCCATGGCGGAATTGCCCATTCCAATAATAGCAACGGTATCTCCCAGATTATATGCATCGGGATTGGCCAGATAATCAATGGCATAATGAACATTACCCAGAGATTCTCCCTTTACACCCAGTGTTTTCGGTCTCCACACACCGGTACCAATAAATATACTCTGATATCCGTCACGAATTAAGTCCTTTATTTCCAGCGCTGTTCCTATGGCTGTGTTGGGACGAATCTTCACTCCGATTTCCAGAAGCTTTTTCTTGTAACGCTCCAGTATGGATTTAGGAAGGCGGAACTCTGGAATTCCGTACTGTAATACTCCTCCAACCTTATCTCTTGCATCAAAAATCGTCACACTGTAGCCCTTTTTAGTCAGGAGGATTGCAATGGTGATACCTGCTGGTCCTGCACCGATTACTGCCACCTTTTTTCCGTTTTTCGGCATGCATTCAATTTTTAACTTGTCAAAAACAGTATCGGAAATATAATTCTCAATACTGCTGATGTGGACTGGCTGGCCTTTCTTTCCCAGTATGCAATGGCCTTCACACTGTTTCTCATGATTGCATACCAGGGAACACACCAGTGACATGGGATTATTTTCAAATACCATCTCTCCCGCTCTGTTTAAATCCCCTTCTTTAAATGCCTGAATCATCTGTGGTATGGCGGTCTGTATGGGGCATCCTTGCCGGCATAATGGTTTTTTGCAGTTTAAGCATCTGTTAGCTTCATCAATTACATGTACAGCCATAATTTATTTTCCTTTCGCTTTTGCTCTCTATTATTTTTCGATTTACAATTGTTCTTATGTTGCACATTGTATACAATTCAATGTGTTGGACACATCATATCACATTCAAAATAAGAAAATCAATAGACATGTATCATGTACAAAAAAAAATAAATTATGTCAAAAAAATATCGAATTTACCTGACTTTCTCCAGAAAAAAAGAGAATTCAAAGCTCTTTGTTCACCTGTGAAAAACAGGCAGCAAAAAACCTTAAATTCTCTTACCAGGTGATTATTTACCCTCGTAGATAATCATCGCATCAACATCATATCCCTTAAGTCTGTCTCTTCCGTTCAATCCGGCAAGTTCCATGATAAAACAGATCTTAACCACTTCGCCGCCCAATTCTTCCACCAGCTTAATAATCGCTTCAATGGTTCCTCCGGTGGCGATCAGGTCATCGATAATAACCACTTTCTGTCCCGGTTTAATGGAATCCTTATGAATCTCCACTGTGGCTTTGCCATATTCCAGTTCATAATCAGCAGAAAGAACTTCTCTTGGAAGTTTTCCCTTCTTACGCACAGGTATAAAGCCTTTGTGTTCTGCATAGGCTACCGGCACACCAAAAATAAAGCCTCTGGACTCAGGCCCGATTACAGAATCATATTCCACTCCTTTTAACATCTGACGAACGCCATCTACGGCCATGGAAAGTCCGTCCGGGTCTTCCAGAATGGTAGTCACATCACGGAATACAATTCCTGCCTCCGGAAAATCCGGAATGCTTGTGACATAATCTTCTAATTTCTTCATCTTCTATCCCTCATAATCATAAAATTTTCCTGCAGCTTTTCACGCCGACTCACCTATTATAGCGCAAAGAATCTATACAGGCAAATATTGTTTTACATTCTTCTATATTATATTCGGGCTAACTTCTCGGGTGAGCCCCTGCGTAGGTGCGCCGCACAGTTTCTTTCTGTGCATAGTTCATATACATCTGTGTTGTCGCCATATCAGAATGACCAAGCATGGCCTGCACTGCATGAATATCCGCACCGTTGCGAAGCAGATGGGCAGCAAACGAATGTCTTAAGGTATGAGGGGTAATATCGGATTGAATGCCCGCTTTATCTCCGTAAAACTTAATAATCTTCCAGAATCCCTGGCGGCTCATGGGTTTCCCGCTGCAATTGGTAAACAGCCAGTCCGATTCCTGCCCTTTTAAAAGAGCTTGTCTGCCCCGTTCCATATATGCGGAAAGAGCCAGCTTGGCTACCTTACCAAACGGTATCATCCGTTCCTTATGCTCGTCCCGGCATGTAATATATCCCACGGACAGATTCACATCCCTGCTTTCCAGATGAATCAGCTCTGACACTCTGATTCCCGTAGCGTAAAGAAGTTCTAACATGGCACGGTCCCTTAACTCCTTGGGGGAGTCTCCGCAGGGCTGGCTTAACAGGCAGTTCACCTCATCCACTGACAATATGGTAGGCGCTTTCTTCTCAACTTTTGGCGCTTTTAACAACTCAGCCGGATCTTTGGGAATCAGCCCTTCTCTGCATTCATAATGGAAAAATGCTTTCATGGAAGCCAGACAGCGTGAAATGGTAGTAGTCGCTCTGCCTTCTTTTTCCAGAAACAGGATATAGGAATTAAGACTGGTTTTCGTCACCTTGTCCACTTCCATGATTCCCTGCTGCCCCAAAAAAGAAGCCATCTGAATCAAATCTCTCTGGTATGACACCTCAGTGTTTTTTGATGTTTTTTTTATCTCTCTTAAATAAATAATAAAATGATTAATATCGGCTACCATTTCAATTTCCCCTGACCTTCCGGTTTCAAAAAATGCCCTAAAATAAGGCTTCTTCCTAACATTATATAGACTATTTTCGATAAAATCAAACACATTTTTTGAACAGAAAAAGCACTTTACATAATATATACTAGATATTGGTGGCATGCTCCATTATTTCGCAAGATATGGTAACTTTTGGTCAATCATTTTACTATATTTTTTTTCATGAATTCCCATTTTACAGGACATATTTCAGGAAAACAGGATTAATCCAGGTCTCCAGGGCACTTCCCATGATGCACAGAAGAAGGATTAAAAAAAGCACGGCAACCCGAAAACGTTTCCCTTTCTGAACACCCCAGTACAATAAAAGAATCCACAACGGCAGGTAACAAAGCCATTGGGGCATCACTGTCATGAAAAAAAACGGTAACCCCATTAATCCCTTTTGTACGGTAATGACAGACATGACAAATCCCATGGAAAATCCAAGTCCTGCTGTCAGAAAACAGTATAAAACGGCAGCATACGCGGTCATCCCTATGAGCCACGCAACAAAAATCTGAATCAGTCTCTGTCTTAAAACTTCTCCAAAGAGCCCTATCCCATTCTGCCCGTTTACACTTTTACTTCTGTTTAGGAGCCCCAGATAGTAAACGGCTTCATTTTCAAAGGAAGAATACCAGAAATTGGCAATAATTGTCCCTGCAATCAGTCCGATAAAAAAGCAGATCAGATACCGGTCATCTGCCCTGACTTTCCCTGGAACCTGAATATAGCCGCCTCTTAAGGCTCTTCTCTTTAGTCCTTGTCTTAAACGAAGCAAGTAATTGGCCATAAAAATCCCCCTACAGGTCTTGTCATAATTTATGCCTGCAGAGGGTCTGTTTATTCCCTTATTTTACATCATACTTCCTTGCATAGGCTAAAATAGCCGCAATGGTTTTTCCGTCTGTTATCTCTCCCTGATAGATCTTTTCTTCCAGATCCTTTACGGTCCATTCTTCTACTTCGATATATTCATCTTCGTCCAGATTCTGAATGGAGGGCTCTAAATCCCGTGCCACAAAGATATCAATGACTTCATCACAGAATGCGACCGTAGTGTTGACTCTTATGAGAAATTCCAGATTTTCTTTTTTTGTCTTAAACCCGGTCTCCTCTTCCAGTTCTCTGTGAGCACAGTCAATCTTTGGCTCCTCAGGGAAGTTCAGCGCTCCCGCCGGTACCTCCAGCGTATACCGGTCCAGGGCATTGCGGTACTGTCTGACCATAAGGATGGTTCCGTCTTTTGTAACCGGGACCACGGCTGCTGCTCCATTATGATGAATGAAGTCCCAGTGTGCCAGATGTCCGTTTGCATCCACGGTATCTTCATATATTTTCAAAATGCTCCCCTGATATTTCAGGGTTCTGTCTAATCGTTTTACAGGAAGCTGATCCATGACAAGCTTCTCCTTTCCCTGACCTTTATCTATATCTTCTCACATTTCTTAAAACAGGCATCGGATGCCTTAATCACCGCATTGCGGAAACCATATTCCTCTAACGCAGAAACTCCGGCAATGGTAGTTCCGCCCGGAGAGCAGACCTTGTCTTTCAGTGCTCCCGGATGCTCCCCAGTCTCAAGCACCATTCTGGCGCTTCCAACTACCGCCTGGGCTGCCATCTCATAAGCCGCATCACGGGGAAGGCCGTATTTAACAGCGCTGTCAGCCAGTGCTTCAATAAACAGATAGACATAAGCAGGGGAACTGCCGCTGACACATACTACTGCATTCATCAGGCGTTCTTCTACAATCCTCATTTTTCCAAGGGAAGTGAATATGCTTTCAATGGCGTGCTTCTCTTCATCTGAAAAAGCTTTTTCCTCATAGCAGACTCCTGTCATACCCTCTCCCAAAAGAGCAGGGGTATTGGGCATGGCACGTACCACTCTTTTTTCCTCTCCCAGTTTTTCCTTCAGCTGGGTGGTGGTGATTCCGGGTGCAATGGATATGATTACATTTTTTTCAGTCACAGTATCCTTAAGCTGCTCCAGAAGCGGATCAAAATACTGAGGTTTTACTGCCAGAACAATATAGGTTGCAAGCTTCGCACATTCCTGATTTGATTTCACCCAGTCAATGCCAAGCTCCTTCGACACTTCGGCGCAGCGATCCTGATTTACATCAGTAAAAACAATATCCTCTTTTCCATATTGTTTCAATAATCCTTTGGCAATTGCGTATCCCATATTTCCAATTCCGATGATTCCTATTTTCGCCATCTGATATCCTCCTGCTTTTTTACTGCTTTCAATTAGCACCATTCTAACACCATTTTTTCAAATGTCAATGAGGTTAAAATTAAATTTAAATTTCGTATTGACATTTTCTTTCTGATCTCATATACTGTAGCAAAGCAAAGTAATAAACTGTTGAGCAGGAGTAAGTAAGATCTCTTCATCATGCACAGAGAGCTTCCGGTTGGTGAGAGGAAGCGTTGATGTCTGGTCTGAATGGACCTGCGAGGGCGGCTTGAAACCGGTGTTTGTCTCCGGTAGTAGATGCCGACGGGTTTCCTATCCGTTATCAAGGGGAGGCACATGTTGGTGTGTTATAAGCGGGAGAAGTCTATCTTCTCCAATCAGGGTGGTACCGCGGAACGTATATTTTAAGCTTCCGTCCCTCTTATCCATAGAACTATGGAAGAGGGACGGGAGCTTTTTTTGTTACAGAAAATTCTTATTCAGGAAAGGAGCCAGTAATTATGAACATTACACCGGATTGCAGGGAGATTGAAGCGCTTGGTGCTTCCTACCCTGTCATACCAGTCTGCCGGGAAATTTATGCAGACATTGTAACCCCCATCACACTGCTTAGAAAAATCGGTGCATTAAGCAGTAAGTACTATTTGTTAGAAAGTATCGAGGGCGGCGAAAACTGGGGACGCTACTCCTTTCTTGGATATGATCCGGTCATGAAGATCAGCTGCAAGGATCATGTTGTTACCATACGCCGTTATGACAGCAACGGAGGAGCAGCTCTTGATGAGATTATTCCGACTGACACTCCCTTTGAAATTCTCCGGGAAATTTTAGAGGAATATCATTCTCCGAAAATTCCGGGACTTCCACCTTTTACAGGAGGCTTTGTAGGATATTTTGCTTACAGCATGATCGGGTATGCGGAGCCTGTGCTGTCAATAAAAAAAGGGGACTGCAGCGATTTTGATCTCATGCTGTTTGATACGGTAATTGCCTATGACCATCTGAAACAGAAAATAAGCATCGTGGTAAATATGAAAACCGACCGGATTATGGAAAACTACGGAGCCGCCTGTGCAAGACTGGAAAGCATTGCACGGATGATCGGAGAAAATACTCCACTGAAAAAATCAACCGTACAGGGCAGACCGGATTTTCATTGCAATGTTACCAAAGAGGAATACTGCCGTATGGTGGAGATGGCTAAAGATTATATTGTGGACGGTGATATTTTTCAGGCAGTTCTTTCCAGACAGTTTAAAAGCGAGTATCACGACAGTCTTCTCAATGCTTACCGGGTGTTAAGAACCACCAATCCTTCCCCTTACATGGTTTATCTTCACATGGATGAGACTGAAATCATCAGTACCTCTCCAGAGACCCTGGTCCGGTTAAAGGACGGCAGGCTGACCACCTTCCCCGTCGCCGGTTCCAGACCCAGAGGAAGCAGTGAAGAGGAAGACAGACAACTGGAAGAAGAACTGCTTGCGGATGAAAAGGAGCTGTCTGAACATAACATGCTTGTGGATTTAGGACGGAATGATCTGGGGAAAATCGCAACGTTTTCCACAGTTGAGGTCACCGGATACAAGATGATCCACCGGTTTTCCCGGATTATGCACATCTGTTCCCAGGTAGAGGCAGACATAAGACCAGACTGTGACGGGCTATCCGCAATCCAGGCAGTACTTCCCGCCGGCACACTCTCCGGTGCACCAAAGATCCGTGCCTGTGAGATTATTGAAGAACTGGAGAGGGAACCCAGAGGCATCTACGGCGGTGCTCTTGGATACATTGATTTTACCGGAAACATGGATACCTGCATTGCCATACGAATGGCAGTGAAGAAAAACGGAATGGTAACCGTTCAGGCGGGCGGCGGAATTGTGGCTGACAGTGTTCCGGAGTTGGAATATGAGGAATCAGGTAATAAGGCAAAGGCTGTAATCCACGCAATCGAAACAGCTGGGGAGGTGAATGACTGATGATACTGCTGATTGATAATTATGACAGCTTCTCCTATAATCTGGTCCAGCTGTTCGGTTCCATTGAGCCGGATATAAAAGTGATAAGAAATGACGAACTGACGGTAGAGGAAATCCGTCTCCTGCATCCTTCCCATATCATACTCTCTCCCGGGCCAGGATACCCCAGGGATGCCGGTGTGTGTGAGGCGGTGGTAAAGGAGCTTGCCGGAACAGTTCCCATACTTGGTGTCTGTCTGGGGCATCAGGGGATCTGTGAGGTGTACGGGGCAAATATTACACATGCAAAAAAGCTGATGCACGGAAAGCAGAGTCTGATTGACATTGATCACTCAGATCCTATTTTCAAGGGACTACCAGATACAATTCCTGCTGCCAGATACCATTCTCTGATTGCAGAAAAAGATTCCCTTCCGGACTACCTGACTGTAATCGGAACGGATTCCATCGGAGAAGTCATGGCAGTAAAACATAAAGAATATCCGGTCTACGGACTTCAATTTCACCCGGAATCCATACTCACGCCAAATGGAATGACCATATTAAAAAATTTTCTGACCATTATTTAAAGGAGGTAACCCAATGATTCAAGAAGCAATCCATGAGGTAATTGAAGGGCAGGACTTAAGTTTTGAAGCGGCAAGAGAGGTTATGAATGAAATTATGAGCGGAGAAACAACTCCCGCCCAGATGGCTGCATTTTTAACGGCTCTTCGCATGAAAGGCGAGACCATAGATGAGATCACTGCCTGCGCGACTGTTATGAGAGAAAAAGCCATGAAACTAGCTCCTGATTTTCCTGTTATTGATATCGTGGGTACAGGAGGGGATGAGGTGGGAACCTTTAATATCTCCACTACCAGTGCCTTTGTGGTGGCTGCAGGAGGCGTCCCAGTTGCAAAACACGGGAACAGAAGCGTTTCCAGCAAAAGCGGCGCTGCGGACGTATTAGAACAGCTGGGCGTTAACTTAAGTCTTTCGGCAGAACAGTCTGGAAAGGTTTTAAAAGAGACTGGTATGTGTTTTCTCTTTGCACAGACCCATCATTCTTCCATGAGGTATGCAGGTCCTGTGAGAAAAGAGCTGGGAGTCCGTACCATATTTAACATTCTGGGGCCTTTATCAAACCCGGCAGGCGCCACCATGCAGCTGTTAGGTGTTTATGACAAAAAGCTGGTGGAACCCCTTGCACAGGTGTTAAGCAACTTAGGTGTGAAACGAGGGCTTGTTGTTTGCGGATCAGATGGTCTGGATGAAGCAACTGTAACGGGTCCTACCCATGTCTGTGAGATCCGTTTTGGAGAGCTGATTCCCTATGAAATCACACCGGAACAGTTTTCTTTAAGCCGCAGCAGCTTATCCGATCTGCTGGGCGGAACCCCTGCAGAGAATGCGGTAATTACGAAAGATATTTTAAACGGGACACTTCGCGGTCCCAAGAGGGATATTGTGATTTTAAATTCCGCTCTCAGCCTTTACCTGGGTATTGATAACTGTACCATCACCGATTGCATCAAAACTGCTGCTGACTTAATTGATTCCGGTAAAGCTGCTGCTAAGCTGGAGGAATTTGTGAAAGCAGTAAATGAGGTGGCTTTATGATCCTTGACACACTGGCGGCTGCCTCAAGGCAACGGGCTGAGGAGGCAAAAAAAGCGATTCCAATAAGTCAGATGAAGGAAATGGCATACAAAGCCTTTGAAACCGGAAAAAGGGAGTCTGATTTTTCTTTTGAAAAAGCCATCTCCTCTCCCGGAATCTCCTTTATCTGCGAAGTAAAGCGTGCCTCCCCCTCAAAAGGAATGATTGCACCGGATTTTCCTTACAGGGAAATTGCCATGGAGTATGAAGACGCCGGAGCTGATGCCATCTCTGTGCTGACAGAGCCGGATTACTTTCTTGGGAAAGGGGAATATTTAACCGAAATCAGCCGGTCGGTTTCCCTCCCTCTTTTAAGAAAGGATTTTACAGTTGATCCTTATCAGATCTTCGAAGCAAAGGTGCTTGGCGCCTCCGCAGTACTTCTCATCTGCGCTCTTCTGGATACGGAAAAGCTGAAAGAATATATGAAAATCTGTGACAGCCTTGGGCTTAGTGCTCTTGTTGAAGCTCATGACCAGGAAGAAATCCACAGCGCACTGACTGCAGGAGCCCGCCTGATTGGAGTCAATAACCGGAACTTAAAAACATTTGAAGTTGACTTTGAAAATTCCATTCGTTTAAGAGGTCTGGTGCCTTCAGGAACCGCTTTTATTGCAGAAAGTGGAATACAGACTGCTGATGATGTAAAACGGCTGTATCAGGCGGGAGTAAACGGAGTTCTGATCGGAGAAAGTCTGATGCGCTCACCAGATAAGAAAGTGATTTTACAGGAAATGAGGATGGCTGCCAATGATATCCTCTGAAAAGAAAATAAAAATCTGCGGCCTTACAAGGAAGGAAGATGTCCTCGCCCTTAACTGCTGTAAACCGGACTATGCAGGGTTTGTTTTTGCACCCGGGAAGCGGCAGCTCACCCCCAGACAGGCGGCACTTTTAAGAGATGATTTACTCCCGGAAATCCCTGCTGTGGGCGTCTTTGTAAACAGCCCCGCTGACGAGATCATTTCCCTTGTAAAAAGCGATATTATTCAGCTGATCCAGCTTCATGGGGAGGAAAGTGAAGAGGAAATTCTGGAACTGAAAGACAAATTAGACCGTCCGGTCCCCATTATTAAAGCAATCCGCGTACAGTCAGCAAAGGAAATTTTAGAAGCGGAATCACTTTCAGCCGATTATCTGCTTCTCGACTCCTATGTAAGAGGAATTCAGGGCGGCAGCGGAACAAGCTTTGACTGGACCATGATACCAACCATAAAAAAGCCCTGGTTCCTGGCAGGCGGCGTCGGTATGTCGAACATAGAAGGCGCTCTTAAAACAAAAGCATTCTGTCTGGATGTCAGCAGTCTTGTTGAAACGGAAGGCAGAAAAGATCCGGAAAAAATAAAAGAAATCATACAAACAGTAAGGAGTGTA
>SVDS01000094.1 GCA_015057715.1 Paenibacillaceae bacterium | reverse complement strand
GACGGCGTTGCCATGAACATCTATGGGGAACAGGATATGTTAGTTTTTGAATCCGGAGTAAATTATTTTAAATAAATAAGGCATGAAAATCAGCCTGGTCTGCGAATTGATACCGCAGCTCAGGCTGATTTTTTGTTCATTTTAGGGGCTTCTTCTCTTCCAGGAAGCAGGCAGAGGGAGGGATTCCCTTTTTAGCCTTAAACAACTTACTGAAATAAAAAATATCGGAAAAACCACATTGCAGAGCCACTTCCCCCACACTGTATTCCCCGCTTTTTAATAAGTTTTCCGCGTAGTTTAAGCGTATGGAAATGAGATACTGCTTAAATGTCATCCCAGTGACTTTTTGAAAGAGGTTTCCATAATATGCCGGGTGAAGATGATATCTTTTTGCCATCTCTTCCGTGGTTAAGTTCTCCCAGTAATGAGCACTCATATAGTGGATGCTGCTTTTGATGCGGGGATCATCCTGGCTGGCGCGATTTTTGTTTAGAAGCTGGTCTAAAATCAGATGAAGTATCATGCACAGAATGGCTCTTACCTTTAGCATATAACCGAAATTCTGCTGCAGCCACTCACTGTGCATCTCATTATAAAGAGCAATCAGCTGTGGATTGCTTCCGATGTGGCTGATAAACGGCAGAGGCAGCGTAACGTACTCACCTGTTTGGTTGCGGAGGCGAAAGTTGGTGGCATAGCATTCAATCAGATCATCGGGGATACTGGTGGCTGCCCGGTAGCTGTTCTGGGGAATGCAGATTAAATCTCCTTTATTCACAATATAGGTCTGATCATTAATGGTATATTCGGCTTTTCCGTCCATTACATAGGTGATATCAATAAAGGATGTAATGCAGGGTTCAATCTTCCAGCCGGGAGTAGGTTTTCTGTGAATGTAGTAATGAAGTTCCGGTATCAGATTGTTAAAATCCAGTTCCTCGGTCATATGGAACGCTCCTTTTTCTATGGAAAAACCCAATTTAAAATAATTATTAAATTAATACAAGTAAATATTTTTAAAAATTTGTCGATTTATGCGCTTAATCGTATTATATTGCATTGATAATCACAATACAAGTCTATTTTATTAAAAAAATAATCTTTAATAATTACAAAAATCTTAAATCATTCCATTCTCATAATTTGTGCAATTTGCTATGATACACCTATCGGACGAAGCTTTGTTTGTAATGTTTTACATGGTAAAAATGATAATTGTCGGACTGAGTACAGGAAGGAATAGGGATGTTTGAAAAACGAGATTTATGCTGGTTGCTCAAGCCGGTAAGCAAAAAACAAATTGTAACCTGGTTTATGGAAGACAGGGCCCCGTCAGTGACAGCCCGGACAATTGAACGGGAGATGCCCCTTCTGTTTGATGGAATTTCACGTTCACAAAAGGAAGATGCTTCAATTGTACTAAGCCTTGCAGAGGTAGCCAGCCTGGGGGATGAGGGTTATTCCATAGATAAAACAGAATCGGGATATGAGATCAGAGGAAACACACAAAAAGGTCTTCTCTACGGAATATTCGGTCTGCATCGTCTGCTGGTGGGGAAGAATGGAAGTTTCCCATACATAAGTATTCCGGATCAGAATTACCGGATGATTAATCACTGGGATAATTTTGACGGAACCATTGAACGTGGGTATTCTGGAAACTCGATTTTTTTTGATCATAATAAATTTCGCGGTGATATGGATCTGATCCGCCAATATGCAAGGCTGCTGGCTTCAGTAGGGATTAATGCAGTTTCCATCAACAACGTTAACGTAAGGAAATACGAACGCTCCTTCATCACTGGGGATTACTTAAAGGAAATAAAAAAAATAGGAGATATCTTTACTGCATATGGAATCCGGATATTTCTTGCCATTGACTTTGCAGCACCAATCTCAGTAGGGAAGCTTTCTACGGCAGATCCTTTGTGTCCGGAGGTGGCATCCTGGTGGAGACATACGGTAGAGGAACTATACAGCATAATCCCGGATTTTGGCGGATTTGTTGTAAAGGCCGATTCAGAACATGAGCCAGGTCCGTTTACATATGGAAGAAGTCACGGGGATGGAGCCAATATGCTGGCAAAAGCAATCCGGCCTTTTGGAGGAATTATCGTCTGGAGATGCTTTGTCTATGACTGCACCCAGGACTGGAGAGACCGAAGTCTTGATCGGGCACGGGCCGCTTTCGATCTCTTTCATGAATTAGACGGCAGTTTTGATGAAAATGTTATTTTACAGATTAAAAACGGACCCATTGATTTCCAGATCAGGGAACCGGTGTCTCCTTTGTTTGGCGCCCTGAAAGAAACCAATCAGATACTGGAGTTTCAGATTACCCAGGAGTACACCGGACACCAGAAAGATATCTGTTATCTGGTTCCCATGTGGAAGGAAGTACTGGATTTTGACACCAGACATGGAGCATCAGGTCTGGTTAAAAAAGCGGTCAGAGAGTATTCTCCCAATCAAAAGCTTTCCGGGATCTGTGCAGTAGGAAATGTGGGAATGGACCGGAACTGGACCGGAAATAAGATGGCACAGGCCAACTGGTATGGATATGGACGGCTTGCCTGGGACAATGATCTGACTTCAGAGGAAATTGCCCGGGAGTGGCTTCATTTAAGCTTTGATTTAACGGAAGATGCAATGAAAAAAGCGTTGTCCATTCTAATTACCTCCAGAGATACGTATGAGGATTATACCTGCCCTCTGGCTGTGGGATTTATGTGTAAGCCGGGAATTCATTATGGATGTGATATCGATGGCTATGAATACGACTGCTGGGGGACTTATCACTACGCCGACAGAGACGGAGTGGGAAGAGACCGGACTGCAGCAACAGGAACTGGTTATACAAAGCAGTATTCGCCTCTTAAATTTCAGGAGTATGAAGATATTCATACATGTCCTGACCAGTTATTGCTGTTTTTCCATCATGTACCTTATACCCATGTGCTTCATTCGGGGAAAACGGTGATTCAGCATATCTACGATACCCATTTTGATGGTGTGGAAAAGGTAAAAGAATATCAGGCCAAATGGGAGAGCATCCGGGATGAGCTTGATGAAGACAGTTATAAAAACGTAAGAGACCGCCTGAATCTGCAGTTTAAAAATGCGGTGGAGTGGCGGGATCAGGTCAATACTTACTTCTTCCGGAAATCCGGTATTGGGGATGAAGCAGGAAGAACGATCTACAATTAGCAGTCATCTTAGTTTATTCATAATAAATCAATGATTAATGAGAAGGAGGAGTTTAGAAATGGGTATGAGGAAAACGACAGGTATGATGTGTGCTGCAATACTTGCAGCCAGTATGCTGGCAACAGGCTGCAGCAGCAAGACTGCAGAGCCAGCCAAAGGTGAAACAGCAGGAAAAGATGCAGGGGGAGAGGTAGCTTTAAACTTTTCCTGGTGGGGAAATGATGACCGCCATCAGGCAACCCAGAAAGCAATTGATGCGTTTAATGCCGCTCATGCAGGAAAAATTAAAGTAACAGGAGAGCCCTCAGGCTTTGGCAATCTGGAAGAGACATTTGCCACCCGTTACGCAGGAGGGACTGCAGCGGATGTTATGACAGTAAACTATCCATGGGTTCTTCAGTACAGCCCTGATGGCAATGGCTTTTATGATCTGGATCAGGTAAAGGACATCTTTGATTTCAGTCAGTATGATCCGGAGTTTTTAAAATTTGGTCAGAGAGCAGGTAAGATGCAGGCTATTCCATATGGTCAGAATACCCTGGGATTTTATTTAAACAAGTCTGCATTTGAAAGAGCAGGAATCAAGGAGCTGCCAAAGACCTTTGACGAATATAAGAAAGCGGCAGAAGCATTTACAAAAGCAGATCCCAACTCTTATTTAATTGTCAGCCCCACATTCCGTTTTGCTGCCATCTATTATCTGCAGCAGAAGACAGGAAAGGGAGAGTTTGCCGACGATTTAAGCATGAATTATACACAGGAAGATTATAAGGATGCACTGATCTGGTATAAAGATCTGGCAGATGCCCATGTATTCTGCTCCAGAAAAGATTATATTGAGAATGTAGGCAATGAGCCTGTAAGTATCGCTCAGAATGCTAAGTTTATCAACGGTGGTTATGCCGGAGTCTTAGAATGGACCGGCGGAATTGCTTCCAATGCCAAGACCTTATCAGATAAAGGCGACCAGCTGGCGATTGCACCGCTTCCAGTAATTGATGGTGCAAAATTTGAGGGAACTATGGCAAAGCCATCTTTAACCTTTGCAATTTCCAAGGATTCCAAGAATCCAAAGGCTGCCGCAGAATTCTTACAGTACATCTTAAACGATCCGGAAGGAACAAAATTAATGGGCTCCACCAGAGGAATGGTTGCTTCAAAGGCAGCAAAAGCCTCCCTGGAAGCAGATGGTCAGATTACCGGTGTTGTAAAAGATGCTTATGACTTTACTGCAAATGCAAAAGTAATCAATAACTCTCCGATTTTTGAGAATGCCAAATTTACAGACGCATACGACAAAAATTACGAGAAGTTCGAATTTGGACAGAGCAGTGCAGATGATGCAGCAAAAGCAATCTTTGATGCCATCAGCGAGGAAAATGCCAAGCTGAAACAGCAATACAAATAATAGCAGAAAAAACTGCTGGTTAAGTCGTCACGCAGAGGAATGGGATTCTTCTGCGTGACTGAATCGAAGGAGGGAGCTTTTTGAAACATAGTAAAATCGGATTGTTATATATTCTTCCATGGCTGGCAGGTATAATATTTTTAACATTATATCCTTTTGTGAATGCACTTTTTATCAGCTTTACTGATTATAATCTTGTACGAAAACCCAACTTTGTAGGATTTCAAAATTATATAGATCTGTTCCGGAATGCTGATTTTCGGTCAACCCTGACCGCCACTATAAAGTATACAATATTTACCGTACCACTTCAGCTTTCCTTTGCTTTGTTTATTGCCTATATCTTAAATTTTCAGCTGAAGGGCATTAATTTTTATCGTACTGCTTATTATATTCCGTCTTTACTGGGAGGAAATGTTGCAGTAGCCGTGCTTTGGCGGTTTTTATTTCAACAAGATGGTTTTATCAACCGCTTTATTGGTATTTTCGGAGCGGCTCCCGTACCATGGTTATCTTCACCAAATGGAGCAATGTCTGTCATTATTTTACTAAAAGTCTGGCAGTTTGGGTCTTCCATGCTGATCTTTCTGGCGGCATTAAAAGATGTGCCCCAAGAACTGTATGAGGCAGCAAGTGTGGATGGATCTACCCGGCTTTATTCTTTTTTCCGGATTACCATTCCGCTCATCACACCCACCATTTTCTTTAATCTGGTCATGCAGATGGTAAATGCCTTCCAGGAATTTAACGGTCCCTATCTGGTAACCGGAAGAGGTCCGCTAAATGCCACTTATCTGACCTCCATGTACATTTATGACAATGCCTTTAAGTTTTTTAACATGGGGTATGCAAGTGCGGCCAGCTGGCTCTTATTTATCATTATCATGGTTGTAACAGCAATTCTCTTCGCTACACAGAACAAATGGGTATTTTATTCTGATGAAGGGAACTAAGGAGGGGACATATGAACGGGTTAAGTAAGTTAGAAAGACGCAGGCGCCGCAGAAATTTAGTCAGTGCATTCATACGTTATGGGATATTAACAGCAGTGGCTCTTGTCATGATCTATCCCATTCTCTGGCTGGTAGGCGCGACTTTTAAAACCAATAATGAAATATTTACAACGGTCGGTTTTATTCCCAAAAGAATAGACTTTACTCCGTACATCGAAGGCTGGAAGACAAGAACCCAGTTTACATTTACAACCTTCTTTCTCAATACGTTTCAGTACGTAATACCAAAGATTCTGTTCTGCCTGATATCCAGCACCCTGGTTGCTTATGGGTTTGCCAGATTTCAGTTTCCATTTAAGAAATTTTTATTTTCTTTACTTATGGCAACCATGTTTCTCCCGGCAGTGGTAACAAGAATACCGCTTTATCTGCTTTGGAAGAATCTTGGACTATTAGATACCTATGTTCCATTAATTGCACCAACTATATTTGCCAATGAACCATTCTTTGTTTTTATGCTCATTCAGTTTCTCCGGTCCATTCCCACCTATCTTGATGAGGCGGCTACTGTGGATGGTTGTAATTCCTTTGAGATCCTGATTCGCATTCTGCTGCCTGCCTTAAAACCGGCAATTGTCAGCTGTACCATCTTCCAGTTTATCTGGAGTTTTAACGATTTTCTCGGGCCCCTTATTTACGTTACCAGCTTATCCAAATATCCGGTTGCGCTGGCACTAAAGATGTCTATCGATCAAAGCAGCGGAATTGTTGAATGGAATCAGATTCTTGCCATGTCATTTCTTGCTCTGCTTCCTGCGCTGATCCTGTTTTTTGCAGCTCAGAAGTATTTTGTGGAAGGAATCACTTCTACCGGTGCGAAAGGATAGATGTCTATGGAAAATAAGGAAAAACGGCTTATGCTTCCCAAACTAATCAGCCACGGCTGTGTCCTGCAGACTGGAGAGAGAACAAGAATCTGGGGCCTTGCGGCTCCGGGTGAAGGCATCTCTCTGCGGCTTTCAGACCAGGAAATCAGCTGCAGGGCAGATGGTGACGGAAACTGGGAAGCTTACTTTCATCACTTACAGCCAGGGGGACCCTTTATCATGGAATTGTCCGGGGAATCCGGTGAGACAATTCAGGTGTCAGATGTTTATCTGGGGGAGGTATTCATCTGCAGCGGCCAGTCCAATATGGAACTGCCCATGAACCGGGTAAAGGACCGGTATCCCATAGAGTTTGAAAAACAGGGGGATGCCAGATTCCGGCTGTATAAAGTAAAAGAAAATTATGAATTTCATAGGCCTTTAAAGGATCACGTGGAAGCCTCGTGGAAGGAATGTTCTCCTGATACCATTGGAGAATTTTCTGCTGTCTCTTATTTCTTCGGAAAATTTATGCGGGAGAATAGAAATGTACCCGTTGGTCTTATTAATGTAAGCCTTGGCGGATCTTCTGTAGAAGCCTGGATGGGAGAAGAAGAGGTCAGTCAGTATCCTGATATGAAGAAAGAGCTGGAGCAATGCCAGAATCAGAAATTTTTAGAGGAAAAGATGGCAGGGCAGACAAAGGCTCATGAGGACTGGTATAAAACCGTAAGAGATCTGGAAAAAAGCATGGACTGGAACGGTAACAGCTGGAAGGAAGTGACTCTTCCGGCCTTTTTAAAGGATTTCGGACTGGATCATTTTAATGGTGTCATCTGGTTTCGCAAGCGGATTATGCTGCCCGGACATCTGGAGGGGAAAAAGGCAAGACTCTGGCTGGGAACCATGGTAGACAGCGACAGAACCTATGTGAACGGTGTTCTGGTGGGAGAGACCGGATACCAGTATCCGCCCAGGAAATACAACGTTCCGGAGGGTGTGCTAAAAGCGGGGGAAAATGAGATCCGCATCTGCCTGGTGTGTGAGAATGGGGCAGGAAGAGTGACTCCTGATAAGATTTACGCCTTGTTTGCAGAGGAAGAAGTCATTGTCTTAGATGGCAGATGGGAATACCAAAGCAGAGCGGTGGGAGAACCTGCGCCCAGAGTGGACTTAATGTCCCAGAAACCGACCGGGCTTTATAACGGGATGCTGGCACCCTGTTTTCCCTATCTGGTAAAAGGCGTTTTATGGTATCAGGGAGAGAGCAATGATGAGAGACCGGATTCCTATGAGGAACGGCTGCAGCAGATGATTCTTCTTTGGAGAAAGATGTGGAAGGAGGAGAGTCTGCCCTTTGTAATTGCCCAGCTGCCTAATTTTTCCATTGATTTAGATGACAAGAACGATGCATGGCCAAGGATCAGGGAAGCTCAGAGAAAAGCGGGCGGATTAATGAATGTGGCAGTCACGGTAAATCTGGATTTAGGGGAAGATAATGACCTTCACCCCCTTAATAAACGGGAGGCAGCTTATCGTATGTCCCTGGCAGTAAGGGCCATGATATACGGGGAGCGTGTGATCTTTCGGGGTCCATGGCTCTGGGATTTTGATGTGTCAGAGCAATGGATTACTCTTATTTTTGAGACAGAAGATAAAAAAGGTCTTGTTATCCGCGGAGGAACAGGACTGGAGGAGTTTGAGATCGCAGGTGCAGACGGAATCTATTATTCTGTGACAGGAGAAATAAAAGAAAATCGTGTCCGTATCTGCAGCAGTGAGGTAAAGCAGCCGGTGTTCTTCCGGTACTGCTGGTCCAATGCTCCAAAGAAAGGCCTTTTATACAATGAAGCGGGTCTGCCTGCTTCTCCTTTTGAAATTTCGATGTTATCATACAGAAAGTCCCGGTCCGGCCAATAGCCAAACGGGACTTTTTGCATGAATTACTGAGAAACAGGAAGATACAGTTCCAGATAATGAATGGTTTTATCTGAATCCCCTTCTGCTTCCTCTTCTTTTTGCTGTTCTGGAGCGCAGCCCATGACAGGGCCGCAGTATGCAGTTCCTGTGAGAGAATAACCCTGTTCCTCAGCCCACTCAGCTGCCTTTAGCATCTTTCCTTCATCAGGAACAAGGGAGTCGGACGCAAGAACGGTGTAAACACAGGTTTCCCATTTCAGGACAGGAAAGCGTTTTAAATCAGGATTCAGCCTCATCACTGAGGAGGTTTCTTCTGAAAGAAGAAAAAATTCGTCCCAGAGTTTCGCGTGTTTATCCTTAATTATGTATTCCTGGAATGGAGCACATAAGTCAGGGATACCAAGACGGTTGATCTCTTCGCAATCCTTGATCCTGTAATGGGTGAGAAGCGGTTTGGTCTGGTATCGATCCAGACCCTGCTTCACGTTATCGTAAGTGATTCTCAACAGATTTAAATGCACCAGCGACTGCCGGTGAAGTTCCAGCTGTTGTTTTTCTTCTGTAATTTTTTTCTGAATCATGGAGCGGCTTGAATGAATGGAACTTTTATAAAGAATCCGCTCAATGTCTTCCAGGCTGAAATTAAGTCTGCGGTAATACATAATGCTTAACAGCCTGCTGATGTCATCGTAGGTATAGCTTCGGTAACCATTTTCCTCTTTTTTCGGCTGTATGATACCTTTTCTTTCATAAAAGCGAAGGGTATCGCGGCTTAAACCTAACCGAAGGGAGACTTCTCCAATGCTGTACTTCTTCATGCTATTTCCTCGCGTTCAGTCTGTTTTATTGCCACTGCTATTCTATCACAAATTGTGACAAATTTCCCTTACGGTTTTCTTTCTATGCTTACAAAATACTAACAGAATCTATACAATTCCAATGGAGTAGATCTCCAGCCAGTAATTAATCTGGAGAAGGTAGGCAAGCATCTGGGGTCCTGCCATTAGCTGCCCATACCAGGGCTTTCCATAGTCGGAAGGTTTTGCCAGAAAATGCTCCAGCTTATTCTTATCAAGGAACTGCATAACCGGCGCTTTGCTGTCAGACATCATTTCCCGCACTCTGGTTATGAGAAGCGCTTCGTAATTGGTATCATAGGTTTTGGGGTAAGGAGATTTTCTCCGGAAAAGAATTTCATCTGGTAAAAGTCCCTTGCCTGCTTGACGAAGGAGGTTCTTCACCACTCCGTCTCTTGTCTTCATATCCCAGGGAACGTTCCATACGTATTCAATAATCCTGTGATCTGCAAAGGGAACTCTGGCTTCCAGCCCGGAGTACATGCTGTCCCGGTCCATACGGTTTAAAAGTGTCTGCATAAACCAGCGCAGGTTCAGATAGGAAATCTCCCGCCTTCTGGCTTCTGTGGGGCTGTCTTCTGCCAGTAAGGGAGTCTCGGCAACTGATTTTTCATAGGTTTCCATTACATATTCATCCATATTTAAATAATTTAAAAATTCGTCATTCAGCAAGGATTTACGGGGCTGCAAATCCATGGTCCAGGGGAATGCATGAGCTTTAAAGCAGTCTTCTCTGTGAAACCATGGATAACCGCCAAAGATTTCATCGGCGCATTCTCCTGTTAAAGTCACCTTATTATGAGGTTTCACCATGGAACAGAAATGAAGCATGGAGGAATCAATGTCTCCCATAGCAGGCAAATCGTGGGCCATAACGGAATCGTAAAGCCGGTCTGCCTGGGTCAGATTGTCACACTCCAGATAGTGATGGTCGGAATCCAGAAACTTAACCATCAGATCTACAAAAGGCCGGTCCTGGGAGGGCTGAAAAGCACTGGCTTTAAAATACTGATCGTTATTCACAAAATCAAAGGAAAAGGTATTCAGCCTTCTGCCCTGTTTTTTCAGCTCTGCGGCACAGACGGCTGAGACAATGCTGGAATCCACGCCTCCAGATAAGAAGGTGCAGATAGGCACATCAGAAACCATCTGCCGTTTGATGGAGTCCGTGACTAAAAATGAAGTTTTTTCAATGGTTTCCTCGTAGCTGTCCTCATGGGGATGGCTTTCCAGTTTCCAGTAGGATTTTAAATGGAAGCCGTCCTGTGAGCAAAGAAGCATATGCCCTGGCAGCAGTTCCTTCATGTCTTTGAAAACTCCGCAGCCCGGAGTGCGGGCAGGTCCGATGGAAAATACTTCGTTTAATCCCTTTTTATCCAGGTAAGGACGGATACCCGGATAGGCAAAAATCCCCTTCAGTTCGGATGCAAAGATAATTTCATCATCCCGCACGGTATAAAACAAGGGCTTTACGCCGGCACGGTCCCTGCATAAGCACAGGCATTCCCGGTATGGATCCTGTATGGCGTAGGCGAAGATCCCGTTTAGCTGTCTGGCAAAATCAGGACCATATTCCATGTAGCCGGTAAGGATGACTTCTGTGTCGCAGGTGGTGTCAAACGAGTGTCCTTTTTTGATTAAATCATTGCGAAGCTCTTCGGTATTGTAGATTTCTCCATTATATACAATGCAAAACGTTTTCCCTGCCTCCGTTTTTTTCATAGGCTGGCTGCCGTTTGTTAAGTCAATGATGGATAGACGGGCATGGGACAGTCCCCCATGCTCAAACAGCCAGGTGCCGGACGCATCCGGTCCCCGGTGCCTTTGAATGGCAGCCATATCCTCCAGCACATGGGTGTAATAGGATTTATCTTTTAAGTAATCCCGGTTTGGGTTATAGAATCCGGAAATTCCACACATAATGATTCCTCCTTTTTGGTGAATCGTTTATAAGAGAAAACAGGCTACAAGGAACGTCGCGGCAAATCCGATGAAAACGGGCAGCAGATTTTTTCTGGCAAGTTCCAGAGGATTGACGCTGCATATGGCTGCCACCGGTATCAGTCCCCAGGGAACGATGGTGCCGCCTCCAACGTAAATCGCGGTGATCTGTCCCAAAGAGGCTAAAATGGGTACAGAGGCAGTAACAGCAGAGCCCAGAGTTCCGGCAAGAGCGCCGGTTAAGGGAAGACCGGAAAAGCCGGATCCATCAAGACCGGTCAGACTTCCAACGGCCATCTGCAGGACTGCGGCCATATATTTGTTAAGAGGCGTATTGCGGGCCAGCCAGATTGCCCAGTCATTTAATATGCCCCTTTGGAACTGATCACCCAGAATTTGAGAAATTCCGTTTCCTCCTAAAAAGAAAAATGCCCCGATGATAATAACGGGAGCAAATATCCGTATAGCAAAAAGGAAACCGTCAGTTATATAGAGGGTGACCTTTTCCAGAGCATGACTTCCAAAACCTGAGAAAGCGCCGATGCACATAATAAGGACTGCAGTTCCTGAAACCAGACTGGTGGCATCGCCTCCCTTTAAATCAAAGACAAGTATCAGAATGATATCGGCAGCAAAGAGCAGGGGGGTAACAAATGCCATGATAATGCCGGAAAGTCCCGGCATGTGCTGAGGCTGTGTATCCTGTATGCTTACCTGGCTGCAGCAGGCGGAGATTTGTTTCCTGTTTAACAGATATGCGCTAACTGCGGTGACAATGCCCATTACCAGGAAAAGGGGGCGGCCTTTTGTTAAAATATCAGAAGCGGAAATGGAAGCAGCTCCTGCAGAAATGGAAGGGGCACCCTGAATGACCAGGTCATAGCTTAAGGCAAACCCGTGTCCGAATAAATTCATTGCCATGGCGGCTGCCAGTGGGTCAAGTCCGGCTTTTAAGGCAAAAGGAAGCATAATGGCTCCGATTAAGGCCACAGAAGGAGAGGGCCAGAGAAACAGGGAAAAAAGAAACATGGTAAAGCCCAGAATCCACCAGGTAACGGAAGGCGATTTCATCACCTTAGACATGGGAATCATCATGATGTAGTCACTGCCTAAATCCTTTAAGCATTTTGACAAAGCGGTAATTAAAGCAATGGTTGCAATAATTTCTGTAAATTCCTTTGCTGCAAACACAATGGCTTTAAATACGGTCATAATACCGCCGGTTATGGTTCCAAGCCCCACAACGCCAATCAGGAACAAAAAGGCGATGCAGACCAAAGGAGTATCCCGCCGTAAAATCATCACTGTGAGTATTGTAAGAACGCCTGCCAGGTAAAGGTAATGCAAGGGCGTAAGCACCAGATTGGTATCAATCATAGGAATCACTCCTGGGAAATAATATAATCTATTGTATGAAGCAAAGGAACGGCCAGTGTGATTTTTTAAGAGGAACTTGAATTTTTCAGTTCAGGCTTTTATACTGGATTCTATAAAGGAGATATCTTATGCAGATTATTTCGGTTCATATTAAGAATTTTAAGTCAATTGAGGACATGGAGATTACGGATATTGAAAATGCCCTGATCCTGGTGGGAAAGAACAATACCGGAAAAACAGGAATTCTGGATGCCATAAGGGCTGCAGCCAATGCTTATGATGTGACAAAAGAAGATTTTAACGAGAAAAAACAGAAGATTGAGATTATTATGACTCTGGCAATCACCCAGGAGGATTTAGAGTTATTTCACCGCGCGGGAATTGTCAGTCAGTATAAGCGGTATGATACCTGGCTTCACGATTTTATGACAAAGCTTCCTTCTTATGAGGAGGGGAAATTATCCTTTACCTTTCAGGCCAGCTGGAACGGAGAGACCAGGTTCTTTGACGGTCATCATAAAAACAACCGGTATATCAAAGAGGTCATGCCCCGACTGTACTACATTGATTCCCAGAGAGAACTGAATCAGTTTCAGAATGATCTTCTGCTTTTTCAGGAAGATGACCAGCTGTCCAGGCTAAGAAATCACGTCTGTATCTTTGACAATGCCAGAGCGTGCAGCCAGTGTTTTCAGTGTATCGGGCTGATTAACCAGAAGAAGCCGGAAGAACTGGCGGTGTATGAGACAGCCAAGCTTTTGGAGTATAAGATGTACCAGCTGAATTTAAATGATTTTGCTGCCAGAGTCAATGAAAACTATAGAAAGAACGGAGGGTTCGAAGAAATCCGTTTTTCCCTGGTCTGCGATCCCAATGAGATGTTTAAGGTGACGGCAGAAACCTATCATGAGGAACGGGAGAAAACAAGTCCTATCAGTAATTTAAGCAACGGCATGAGAAGTTTATACATGTTGTCCCTTCTGGAAGCATATACAGAGGATGGGAAGAGAATTCCCAATATTATCATTGTAGAGGATCCGGAGATCTTTCTTCACCCACAGCTTCAGAAGGCTTCCAGTGAGATCCTGTTCCGTTTGTCCAAAAAGAATCAGGTTATATTCACCACTCATTCCCCCAATATGCTGTTTAATTTCACCAGACGGCAGATCCGGCAGGTGGTTCTTGACCGGGGAGGATACTCGGTGGTAAAGGAGAAAACGGATATTGATGTGATTCTTGATGATCTGGGGTACGGAGCCATTGATCTTTTAGGGGTAAGTTTTGTATTTATAGTGGAAGGAAAACAGGACAAGAGCAGGCTTCCCCTCTTGCTTGAGAAGTATTATTCGGAGATCTATGACAAAGAAGGAAATCTGTCCAGAATTTCCATCATCACCACCAACAGCTGTACCAACATCAAAACCTATGCCAATTTAAAGTATATGAATCAGGTTTATTTACGGGACCAGTTTTTAATGATTCGGGATGGGGATGGAAAAGATCCGGAGGAACTGGCGGGTGAACTGTGCCGGTATTACGATGAGAGGGGCAGGGATGAGATAGACCGGCTGCCTAAGGTGACCAGAAGGAATGTGCTTATTTTAAAATATTATTCCTTTGAAAACTATTTCTTTAATCCAAAGATCATGGAACAGCTGGGAATTGTGGAGAGCGAGGAAGCATTTTACCGGATATTATTTGAGAAATGGAACGAGTATCTTCACCGGCTAAAAAGCGGAAAACAGTTTCTGGAGGCAGTGGGGAAGAACATGGAAAGTCCGGAAGAATTAAAGGAGCATATGGAGGAATTCAAACTATATATGCGCGGCCACAATCTGTTTGACATCTTCTACGGACCCTATAAAAAACAGGAAGGAGAGATTTTAAGAAGGTATATTGATCTGGCTCCAAGAGAGGATTTTAAAGATATACTGGATGCGACGGACCAGTTCGTATATTTTGAAAACAGAAAAATGGAAAAATAAAAAAAGGCAAGAAAGTGCTATTACTTGGACAAATAAAAGCACGCTTTTTTACGCCATTTATATTATAATCAGGGTAAGAGATTTTACCAGGAGGTAAGAGGATGAATTATCTGATAGGGATCGATGTGGGAACATCGGCAACAAAGACCGTTCTGTTTGATGAGAAAGGACAGGTAGTGGTTTCAGCCTCCAGAGAGTATCCGCTTTACCAGCCGGAGAATGGCTGGGCGGAGCAAAAGCCGGAGGATTGGCGGGATGCAGTTCTGGAGACGATTTCCCAGGTAGTAAAGGAATCCAAAGTTTCAAAAGAGGATATAAAGGGAATTGGTTTATCCGGTCAGATGCATGGTCTTGTCATGCTTGATGAGAAGAATGAAGTGATTCGCCCCTCCATTATCTGGTGTGACCAGAGAACTGGTGCGGAGGTAGAAGATATGCTTTCCATTATGCCCAGAGAGCGTTGGATTGAGATTACCGCAAACCCGCCGTTAACTGGCTGGACAGCAGCCAAGATCTTATGGGTTAAGAAGAATGAGCCGGAGAATTACAGCCGGTGCAGACATATTCTTCTGCCCAAGGATTACATAAGGTTTGTACTCACTGGAAACTACGCCACAGAGGTGTCTGATGCCAGCGGTATGCAGCTTCTTGATGTACCTGGCAGATGCTGGTCAGAGGAAGTACTTGAAAAGCTGGATATTGATCCGGCACTTTTAGGTAAGGTATATGAATCCTGTGAAGTGACTGGAACGGTTCTTCCTGAGATTGCCGGGAAGACCGGTTTATCAGAGGAGACTAAGGTAGTCGGCGGAGCTGGAGATAATGCTGCAGCGGCAGTGGGTACCGGAGTGGTTAAGGATGGAACTGCATTTACCACAATCGGAACCTCTGGTGTGGTATTTGCACACAGCAGCCAGGTTACCATTGATCCCAAGGGAAGAGTTCATACCTGTTGCTGCGCCGTGCCAGGTGCCTGGCATGTGATGGGGGTTACCCAGGGAGCAGGCCTTTCTTTAAAGTGGTTTAAGGATCAGTTCTGCGGTGATTATGTGAAGGAAGCTGAGAAAGAAAAGATTGATGTCTATGACATTATCAATAAAGAGGTTGCACAGGTGGAAGCCGGCAGCGGGCGGCTCTTATATCTTCCTTACCTGATGGGAGAGAGGACACCCCATCTTGATCCGGATTGCAGAGGTGTATTTTTCGGCCTTTCCGCCATACACACAAGAGCAAATATGCTGCGTGCAGTTATGGAGGGAGTCTCTTATTCCTTAAGCGACTGCAATGATATTTTAAAAGAGATGGGAATTGATGTGGAGCAGATGATGGCGTGCGGAGGCGGAGGCAAAAGTCCGGTATGGCGTCAGATGCTTGCAGATATGTATGAGTGCAGTGTAAAAACAGTGGCTCAGACGGAAGGACCGGCCTTAGGAGTGGCGATTCTCGCCGGAGTGGGCTGCGGCTTATATGAGAGTGTGGAATCTGCCTGTGAAGCGCTGATCTGTGAAGACAGGTCAACGGAGCCTGATGCAGAAAAAGCAGAGATCTATAAAAATTATCACCAGCTTTACAAGAAGCTTTATGAGGATTTAAAAGGCAGTTATAAGATACTGGCAGGTTTATAAATCATAGGTTTACCAACAGAAAGCAGGAGGATTAAAATATGCGTTTTTTTATTGATACGGCAAATGTGGAAGAAATCAGAATGGCAGATGAGATGGGAATTATATGCGGAGTAACCACGAATCCATCCCTGATTGCAAAAGAAGGGCGTATTTTTAAAGAAGTAATCGGTGAAATTGCTTCTATCGTAGATGGTCCCATTAGCGGGGAAGTGAAAGCGACAACCACGGATGCTAAGGGCATGATCGAAGAGGGAAGGGATATTGCGGCAATTCACCCCAATATGGTAGTGAAAATTCCCATGACTCCGGAAGGCTTAAAGGCCGTTAAAGTTCTTCATTCCGAGGGAATCAAAACCAATGTTACCCTTGTATTTTCCTGCGCCCAGGCACTTCTTGCTGCAAGAGCAGGTGCAACTTATGTATCACCATTTTTAGGCCGTCTTGATGATATTTCCATGCCTGGTATTGATTTGATCAACGATATTATGGAGATTTTCCAGATTCATGGAATTGAAACTGAGATCATCGCAGCCAGTGTGCGCAACCCCATTCATGTCATTGACTGTGCAAAGGCTGGAGCGGACATTGCTACAGTTCCTTATAAGGTACTTCTGCAGATGACGGGTCATCCGTTAACAGATCAGGGAATTGAAAAGTTTAAGAAGGATTATCTGGCAGTTTTCGGAGAATAAATGTAAAGAGAGGAATTATTATGGGATTAGACATAAAACCAGTAACGGATCCGGCCTTTCGTGCTTATGGAAAGGTGGTAACGGGTTATGAAATTGGTGATCTTCTGGAGAAGATGGAGCATACTCTCCTTCCGGACGATGTGACATACGTTGCCTCTGTACAGGAACTTGAAGCACTTCCTGTCTGCAAAGAGATGGAGAAAAATTTATACGGACAGATGCCGATACAGGTTGGATTTTGCAACGGTCACAATAAGAAGTTAAATGCTGCAGAGTATCACAGGAATTCTGAGATTAACATTGCTGCCACCGATCTGGTGCTGATTCTTGGAAAACAGCAGGATATTACGCCGGAATACACCTATGATTCAGGTAATATGGAAGCATTTCTTATTCCCAAGGGAACGGTAGTGGAGGTTTATGCGACAACACTTCATTATGCACCCTGCCATACAGAGGAAGGCGGTTTCCGTTGTGTGGTAATTCTCCCCCAGGGAACCAATACCGATTTATCACCTCTTGATAAGACAGTAAACAAAGAGGATACGCTGTTGTTTGCAAAGAACAAATGGCTGATCGGACATGAAGAGGGCGGTCTTCCAGGAGAAGCCTATATCGGCATTACAGGAGAAAATCTTACTATTTAAAGATTGATAAAAAAGGATGGGCTTTTAAGAAAGCCTTAAGATAACAGGAGGAGTCATAATATGAATAATATCCCGGAATTAAAAGTAGGTATCGTTGCAGTCAGCAGAGATTGTTTCCCGGAAACATTGTCAGTAAACAGAAGGAAAGCTCTGATTGAAGCTTATGGAGCAAAGTATGATGCAGCCAATATTTATGAATGTCCAGTATGTATTGTAGAAAGCGAAATACATATGGTACAGGCATTGGAAGATGTTAAAAATGCAGGCTGTAATGCACTGGTTGTTTATCTTGGTAACTTTGGACCAGAGATTTCAGAAACCCTTCTTGCAAAGCATTTCGATGGCCCGGTTATGTTTATTGCAGCTGCAGAGGAAAGCGGAGACAGTTTAACCCAGGGCAGAGGAGATGCTTACTGCGGAATGTTAAACGCAAGCTATAATCTAAAGCTGAGAAATGTGAAAGCATATATCCCGGAATATCCGGTTGGAACAGCCGCAGAATGTGCAGATATGATAGAGGAATTCCTTCCAATCGCAAGATCTTTAGTAGGTCTTTCCAGCTTAAAGATCATCAGCTTTGGACCGCGTCCGTTAAACTTCCTGGCTTGCAATGCTCCAATCAAGCAGCTTTATAATCTGGGCGTTGAGATTGAGGAAAACTCAGAACTTGATTTATTTGAAGCGTTTAATAAGCATGCAGGAGATCCCAGAATTCCTGATGTAGTAAAAGATATGGAAGCAGAATTAGGAGAAGGAAATAAAAAACCGGACATTCTTCCTAAGCTTGCTCAGTATGAGCTGACTTTATTAGACTGGGTAGAGCAGCACAGAGGATATCGTAAGTATGTTACCATTGCCGGAAAATGCTGGCCTGCATTCCAGACTCAGTTTGGATTTGTTCCATGCTATGTAAACAGCCGTTTAACCGGAATGGGCATCCCTGTATCCTGTGAAGTTGATATCTACGGTGCACTTAGTGAGTTTATCGGTACCTGTGTGAGCTTAGATGCTGTAACCCTTCTTGATATTAACAATACGGTTCCGGATGATATGTATGAAGGCGATATCAAAGGAAAGCACAATTATACACACCAGGATACTTTTATGGGATTCCACTGCGGAAATACCTGCTCCAGAAAGCTTTCCTCATGCTCCATGAAATATCAGATGATTATGGCTAGAACCCTTCCAGAAGAGGTAACTCAGGGTACATTGGAAGGCGATATTCTTCCAGGAGACATCACATTCTTCCGTTTACAGAGCACTGCAGATAACATTCTCCGTGCTTATGTTGCCCAGGGTGAAGTGCTTCCTGTAGCAACCCGTTCCTTCGGTTCCATTGGAATCTTTGCAATTCCGGAGATGGGAAGATTCTACCGCCATGTATTGATTGAGAAGAATTATCCTCACCATGGAGCGGTTGCATTCGGACATTATGGAAAAGCTTTATTTGAGATATTTAAATACCTTGGTGTGGAAGAGATTGGATTTAACCAGCCTAAGGGAATGCTTTACAAGACTGAGAATCCGTTTTCTTTATAATTGGATGAAAAGATTTTGTTATATTAAAGAATAAAGAGGCAGGAGGAAAGCCATCCGTTTCGGACAGGACTTTCCTCCTGTTTTTTATTGTTATTGCGTCCTCTGATATCGTACTGTCAAGAGCTAAATTCAATTGAACATTTTTTTGAGTGCAAAAATAAGTCTTTTAAGTGTAAAAGCATATTTTTGATATTTTTAGGAGTATTATCATAGCTAAAATCCACGAGTGGATATTAAGCAAGCTAAAAATAACATTATCTATACCACATCCTCTCCAGTACATTCCGTATTATGGAGGAATGCGGCAGGGACGATTGCATTCAAGCTCATTGATCTGGCGTCCTCTATGATGATGATGCTCTAAGGAGGACTGACAATAAAAACGACAAAACAACGACTTTTAGGGCTTGCCCTGATACTTATCTCCTTTGCAGTGATTGCACTTGCATGGACTAGCACAACCCCAGAGGAGCGTGACGTGACAGTTATATTGATTACTTTGCCCTTAGGTATTTACGCATTGGTCACGAAGTCGGAAGCATAAATATATGGCTTCTGCTATATCCGTGGTGGTATGATTCCTTCAGGAGGCTCTATGAATTACATCTATGAAATAGGTTTTTTTATTTTTTTGTAATTAAAAGGAAGGCGTCACAAGACAAAAAACAGTTTATTCTATTTATTCGGGGGGAATCTAATTATTGCTATACACAATATAAATAAAGTAGGAATGCCCTCCGTTTTAGATAGGACTTTCCTGCTATTTCTGTTTTTGGAGCATCAATGCCAATAGTATCGAAATTCATTTAAGCAACATACATTATTAATAGGCGTATTTCCATAGGACGCCTTATTGATACGATTGGAGGATTCTATATGGCTAACAATGCTCTTCAGATAGAATTAAATGCAGCGCTAAGCGTAGCTTCCGGTGCAAATGTACTTTTTGATACAATTGTTTATTTATCTGGCAATATCACTTACAATCCGGCAACGGGAATTATTACGTTCCTTGAAGCTGGTAGATATGTGTTTGATTGGTGGCTGGCAACACAATCATCCCAATCAACAATTGGGACATCCTTTGCCTTAACCTCTTCTCAGGGAGATGTTTTAGAAGGAGCTTCTCCTATAAAAACGGGGGAGGTAGTAGGTGTTAGTATAATTGAAGTAGCTGTTGCCCCTGTTACGGTTTCTCTCGTAAATGTTAGCGGTGCTACCGTATTCTTTTCACAGATAGTTCCGTTAAAAGGTACCCTGGTAGTGGTTCAGGATGATTTGAGCGGAACTGGTCCGACAGGAGATACCGGCCCAACGGGAGCAACTGGCCCAACCGGAGATACCGGTCCGACCGGAGATATCGGTCCAACCGGAGCAACCGGCCCGACAGGAGATACTGGCCCAACGGGAGCAACCGGCCCAACCGGAGATACCGGCCCAACGGGAGATACCGGTCCGACAGGTGAAACTGGTCCAACAGGTGAAACTGGTCCAACCGGAGCAACCGGCCCAACCGGAGATACCGGCCCGACAGGTGAAACTGGTCCAACAGGTGAAACTGGTCCAACCGGAGCAACCGGCCCAACGGGAGATACCGGCCCGACAGGTGAAACTGGTCCAACCGGAGAAACTGGTCCAACCGGAGCAACCGGCCCAACCGGAGATACCGGCCCAACCGGAGACACCGGTCCAACCGGAGACACTGGTCCAACTGGAGCAACCGGCCCAACCGGAGATACTGGTCCAACCGGAGACACCGGTCCAACCGGAGATACCGGTCCAACCGGAGATACTGGTCCAACCGGAGCAACCGGCCCGACAGGAGATACTGGTCCAACCGGAGACACCGGTCCAACCGGAGACACCGGCCCGACAGGAGACACCGGTCCAACCGGAGATACCGGCCCGACAGGAGACACCGGTCCAACCGGAGATACTGGCCCGACAGGAGACACCGGTCCAACCGGAGATACCGGCCCGACAGGAGACACCGGTCCAACAGGAGACACCGGCCCAACCGGAGATACCGGTCCTACCGGAGATACTGGCCCGACAGGAGACACCGGTCCAACAGGAGACACCGGCCCAACCGGAGATACCGGTCCGACAGGTGAAACTGGTCCAACAGGTGAAACTGGTCCAACCGGAGCAACCGGCCCAACC
>SVDS01000093.1 GCA_015057715.1 Paenibacillaceae bacterium | reverse complement strand
ACGGTAAGAAAAAACGCCGGATCACAGGCTATGCTTTTGGTCCGGCGGAAAAATACCCTCTGAAGGGGAGGTGGATATCATCTGACTTCGCCTTCAGAGAGTATTTTTACAAACAAAACAAAGGAGTCTGAAAACTGATGTTACTATACTTGAGTAAAAGAATCGCACGTTCATTTCTTACATTAATCATCATTCTGACCGTTGTATTCTGTCTTCTCCGCCTTATGCCGATTGAAGGTTATTTTCAGAACTTTGATAAAATGACGCCTCAGCAAATCGAAGTGGGTTTAAAGGAGATGGGATTGTCGGATCCCCTTCCACTTCAGATTGTTCATTTTTTCCAGAAACTGCTTCATGGCGATCTGGGTACTTCCAGGATTTACCGTTCCAACGTTCCTGTATCCGATATTCTGGCGGATAAAGTTCCTGTATCTATTAAGCTGGGAATCTGGTCCATGGTTGTTTCACTTCTGGTTGGGCTTCCAATGGGGGCTTTTATGGCAAGGTATCAGTATCGTTGGTTTGACAAAATAGGAACCTTTTTTATTGTATGTATTCAGGCTGTACCGGCCGCAGTCTATTTCCTTTATATTCAGCTTTATGGGACTCAGCTCTTTCATGTAGGACTGCTCTTTCAGATCGATGATCCCAATTACTGGATTTTGCCGGTTATCTCCATGTCTCTTGGAAATATTGCATTTTATGGGATGTGGCTGAGACGGTATATGATTGATGAAAGTAATAAGGACTATGTCAGGTTAGCAAAGGCAAAAGGGCTGTCAGAAGGTAATGTTATGTTTAAGCACATTTTCCGCAATGCCTTTGTTCCCCTTGCCCAGTATATTCCTACTGCATTTTTAAATACGGTGATCGGTTCTATTTACATAGAATCTCTTTACAGCATTCCTGGAATGGGCGGTCTTTTGGTTACCGTAATTAAAAAGCATGACAATGCCATGGTACAGGGGATTGTTCTTTTGTATGCCTGTGTGGGCGTACTGGGACTGCTTCTTGGGGATCTTATGATGGTAACGCTGGATCCCAGAATCAGCCTTGGAAAGAAAGCAGGTGACAGATGATGAAGCAATTTTCTTACCGCCATACAAAGGAAGCAGAGTTAATTGAAAATATGGAAGAAGCAGAGCTGTTTACGTTCGGCGGATATAATGAAGCGGAGACAGAGAAAACGGGATTCAGCAATTATTCTTACTGGAACAGTACGCTCCACGCTTTTTTTAAGAACCGGTTAGCCTTTGCTTTACTGGTGCTGTTAATGCTGTTACTGGCATTTACGTTTATTCAGCCTTATCTTCCAGGTCAGTATGATCCAAACCTGATTATTAATGATACCAGTGGAATGCAGTTTCGCAATATTCCGCCTGGAAAACAATTTATTCTGGGAACCAATTCCATCGGTCAGGACTTATGGGCACGGATCTGGTCAGGAACCAGGACTTCGCTGTTTATTGGCTTATCAGTGGCACTGGCGGAGGCTGTAATCGGAATTACGGTAGGGGTGATCTGGGGCTATGTCAGAAAAGCGGACTTTATACTGACTGAAATTTATAATATTATTGATAATATACCAAATACGATCATATTGATTTTGATCTCTTACATATTAAAACCCAGCGTTAAAACACTGATATTTGCCATGTGCCTTACGGGTTGGATTCAGATGGCAAGATTTATCCGCAACCAGATACTCATTATCAGAGACAGGGATTATAATGTAGCCAGCCGATGCCTTGGAACACCCACAGTCAGAATTATTGTGAAAAATCTTCTGCCTTATCTGGTTTCTGTGATTATGCTTCGTATGGCACTTACCATTCCGGCAGCGATCGGTAATGAAGTGTTTATTACCTATATTGGTCTGGGGCTTCCGGTTAATATTCCAAGTCTTGGGAACTTAATCAATGAAGGAAGAGCACTGATTACCAGCCCGGCACTTCGCTATCAGCTGGTTTATCCTACCATTATTCTTTCATTTGTAACTATTTCTTTCTACATTATCGGCAACGCGTTTTCTGATGCCGCCGATCCGAAGAATCACTTATAAGGAGGCAGCCAATGGAACGAGAGACGATATTAGAGGTAAATGATTTAGATATTACCTTTGAACTGAGAGGGAAACGGCTTCATGCCATACGGGGAATTTCTCTGGAACTTTATAAAGGGGAAATTCTGGCGATTGTAGGGGAATCCGGAAGCGGAAAATCGGTTTTTACAAAATCATTTATGGGACTCTTAGATAAGAACGGCAGTGTCAGCGGCGGAAAAGCCGTTTATTATGGCTCTGATGATAAAGTCCCGGTAGAGTTAACGGGAATTAAGAAAGAAAAAGACTGGTTAAAGCTGCGGGGACATGAAATTGCCATGATCATGCAAGATCCAATGACCAGCTTAAATCCATTAAAGACCATTGGTGCACAGATTATGGAGGCAGTTCTCCTGCATCAGAAGGGAAGCAGGGCTGAGGCCAAAAAAAGGACGCTTCAGTATCTGACTGATGTGGGAATTCAGGATCCGGAGAAACGTTTTTTTCAGTATCCTCATGAATTTTCGGGTGGTATGCGCCAGCGTGTGGTCATTGCCATAGCAATTGCCTGCAATCCCCAGATTCTTATTTGCGATGAGCCCACGACGGCTCTTGATGTGACCATACAGGCTCAGATTCTGGAACTGATTAAGGAACTGCGGCTGAAATATAAGCTTTCTGTGATTCTTATCACTCATGATCTGGGAGTAGTGGCCAATACGGCAGACAGAGTAGCTGTGATGTATGCAGGGGACATTGTGGAGATTGGAACCAGTGAGGATATCTTCTATGATGCAAGACACCCTTATACCTGGGCACTTCTTTCCTCTTTGCCCCAGGTTGGGATAAAAGGAGAGAATTTATTCTCCATTGCCGGAACACCGCCCAATCTTTATGCAGAAATAAAAGGTGATGCGTTTGCTCCGAGAAATCCCCAGGCTCTTAAGATTGATTTTGTGAAGAGTCCTCCTTATTTCAGCATTTCCCCTACCCACAAAGCCAAAACCTGGCTGTTAGATGAACGGGCACCAAAGGCTGATCCACCGCCTGTACTAAAAATAATCAGAGAGGGAGGTCTGTTCTGATGGAGCGGGAAGTATTACTGGAAGTTAAGGATTTGGAAGTGACCTTCGGCGAACGAAAAAAGAAATATCAGGCAGTAAAAGGGGTAAATTTTAAGATTTATAAAGGGGAGACCTTTGGACTGGTGGGAGAATCCGGTTCTGGAAAAACCACCATTGGCAGGGCTGTCATGAGAATTATAAAGACTTCAGGGGGAGAGATTCTCTACAAGGGTCAGAAAATAAACGGAGATATTTCAGGAGAACTGGACCGGAAAGTGATTCAGGAAATCCAGATGATTTTTCAGGATCCACAGGCATCTTTAAATGAAAGAGCAAAGGTAGATTATATTGTAAGTGAAGGGCTATTGAATATTGAAAAAGGAATTCCTGAGAAGGAAAGGAAAGAACGGGTCAATCAGGCACTTCTTGATGTAGGACTTCTTCCGGAGTTCGCCAGCCGTTTCCCTCATGAGTTTTCGGGCGGACAGAGGCAGCGCATCGGTATTGCAAGATCTCTGATTATGAAACCGGAGTTTATCATAGCGGATGAACCGATTTCTGCTCTCGATGTGTCAGTACGGGCGCAGGTTCTCAATCTTCTTACCAGAATTCAGAAAGAACGCCAGATTACTTATCTGTTCATTGCCCACGATTTATCGGTTATGCGGTTTATCACAGACCGGATTGCAGTTATACGCAAAGGAGAGATTGTGGAGATGGCTGAGACGGAAGAATTGATTATCCACGCCATTCACCCTTACACAAGGGCGCTTCTCTCGGCAATTCCCATGCCGGATCCAAAGCATGAGAAGGAGAAAAAGCTGATGGTTTATGATCCGTCCATGCATGATTATACAACTGATCAGCCTTTCTGGCAGGAAATCAGAAAAGAACATTATGTACTGGCGAATAAAAAAGAAGCGGAAGAATATAAGAAATTATATGAGCGTTGACGAAACGGATGACAGGCAGCGGAAATATCCGCTGCCTTTGACTTGCAGGTCCGGTTTTTTTGGAATGAAGGGAGACAGTGATGGAACAGCAGTTTGCAGTAATTAAAATGCCGGTAATTACCATATGGGACCGGCCTGGAGAAATAAAGGAGAACAGGGAAAAGAAACTGGTTTCTTCCATTGCAGATGAAGGGATATACGGTATGGGACTTCGGATCACAGGGGAGGAAGTCCAGGGATTTTATCCGGTTGTTACAGCCTATCATTATCCGGGGTATGTAAGAAAAGAGGATGTGGAACTGACCGGCCTTTCTTCCCTGATTAACTGGGATGAAGGCGGTCTGATGGTAACAGATGGAGAATTAGTGGATATCATGTCAATTCCCAAGGTTCAGGGTGTGAGAATCATAAGTGTTCCCAGAGGAGCACTCATTAAGGTGAGAGAGTTTGAGTCTGAGGAACCTGGCTGGGCAATGGTTGAGTTATTTGACGGGCAGATTGGGTATATGAGGAATCAGTATCTGCGCCCGAAAGAATATTCCCAAGGCGCTTTGTGGACGGATCATCTTCCGCAGAAGGAAATTGTGGATGAAAGAGAATTTCGTCTGGCAGTGATTGAGACTGCAATGGAGTATTTGGGAACGCAGTACCGGTGGGGAGGCAGAACGTCATTGGGGATTGACTGTTCTGGTTTAACTTCACAGAGCTATCTGATGAACGGAATTATTATATTCCGGGATGCAAAAATACAGCCGGGGTTTCCTGTTAAAGAAATTCCCAAGGATGAAATGCTTCCAGGGGATCTCATGTATTTTCCGGGTCATATAGCCATGTACCTGGGAGATGGATCATATATTCATTCTACGGGTAAGATTGGCAGCAGCGGAGTGGTCATAAACAGTTTAAATCCCGATGCAGCGGATTACCGGGAGGATCTGGCCAAAAGCTGGTATGCTTCGGGGAGTATATTTTAATAAAAAACGGAGGATGACATGGATAACAGATTAACATTAGAGAAAAGAATCCAGGCAGAATTAAAGAGCTATGATGGGAAAATGGGGATTTATCTCAATGATTTTCATGGTAATGTGATCACTATGGGACAGGATGAAAAATATGAGACTGCAAGTACCATCAAGACCTTTATACTTGCCTGTCTATTTGATGAGGTGGAAAAAGGGAACAAAAGCCTTGAGGATCTGGTGGAGTATAAGGCGGAACATGTTGTGGATGGGAGCGGCGTACTGGCAGCCCTGGAACCAGGGGCTGTACTGAGGGTAAAAGATGCGGCTGTTTTTATGATTATTGTCAGTGATAACATTGCTACCAATATGATGATTGACTATCTGGGACTGGATACCATTAACCGCTGTATTGAAAAGCTGGGATGCAAGGATACGATTCTTTATAATCCCATTCACTTTGACCGATACCGGCAACTGGGAACAAGTACGCCAAAGGATTATGGCAGTGTGTTTACAAGACTGGTAAAAGGAGAGCTGATCAGCGAGAAAGCAGATGGGGCAATGCTTGAAATATTGAAAAAGCAGCATTACAACAGTATGATTACAAAAGACTTTCCACCATTCTATATGGACAGTGACAATACAGATGAGATACTGATTTCAGTGGCTTCAAAAAGCGGGAGCATGGATGCCTGCCGCAATGACGGAGGCATCGTATTTACTCCTTATGGATCGTATGTGATTGTCATGTTTCATAAAGAATTTTCTGATGCCATGTATTATCCGGCTCATCCGGCCACCATATTCGGAGCCAGGGTAAGCAAAATGGTGCTGGATCAGTTCCTGGCACTGGAAGGAAAATTCTGCCTGTAGAGACCTACAGACTTAAAAGCTGGGACAGATCATGGATGGTATAAGTAGCATCAGACCTGGCGGGAGAATCTGTGCGGGTAAAGAGACAGGAATCAATGCCGGCATTTACTGCACCCTTGATATCAGAACTTAAACTGTCCCCAACCATAATGGTTTCTTCCTGATTGAAATCAGGAATATGATCAAAGCAGTGTTTAAAAAAGTGGATAGATGGCTTTTCGCTTCCCACTTTTTCCGATATAAACATTCCGTCAAACAGGTCGAAGATACCAGCCTGATTTAGTCTGGTCACCTGGGTGGTATAGACCCCGTTGGAAGCGGTATAGAGCTTTTTCCCCATGCTTTTTAGCTGGATCAGTGTCTCTTTTGCGTGGGGGATTAGCTCCGGGCTGTTGCCAAGAAAGCTTCGATAGCGGGATTCTGCTTCGATTCCATCTACTTCTTTTTCCAGAGTCTGAAAGTATAGGGAAAATCTTGTATGAAATACTTCTTCCCTGCTGATCTTCTCCTGCTCCAGCAGATTCCAGAGATTCATGTTTATCTTTTTATATTCATCCAGCATGCTGCGTTCAAATGGAAGGCAGTAGGATTCTATTACATTCTGAAAGCTCCGCTCTTCTGCCGCATCAAAATCCAGGATGGTGTTGTCAATATCGATTAAGTATGTTTGGTACATGTTTTTAGTCCTCCATATTCCAGTGCTTCTTAAAGAAGTTTAAGCAGATTCCTAACAGAGGGGAAAGGAGCAGAACACTGATTACGGTTCCTTCCCGGATCTGCCAGGGTGTATGTGCCCATAAGGTAAGGGCGATGGCAGCAACCAGAAATATCACATCAAAGCCCATGCGTACAGCAGTAAAATTCTTGTGATAAAGTTCCGTAATGGTAAGGCAGAGACTCTCTAAGGGGAACTTTATAATTCCAATTGCCAGGACAGCGCCAAGGCTAATGGAAGCAAAAATCAAACCGATCGCATAGAGCAGTACTCTGAAAAGGTAGCTTTCAGCCGTAAAGCCGGACAGAACCTGATAGAGAAAAAAGTTAATGATAATTCCGTTGGCAATGGTAGCGATAATCTGAATGATGTCCTTATAGTTTAATCTGGTACGTCTTAAAAGTAAATAGCTGATAAAAAAAATGGTATTAACCAGGTTTAATATGGTACCAACCTTCCATGGAATGAGAAAGGAAAGTGTAACTGCCATTGCATTTAAAATACTCTGGCCGATGGCTGCTTTTAACTGCAGCGAAACTCCAAATCCAAATAGTACAAAGTTCAGGATGGAATAAGCGATAAATTTAGTGTTTTTCTTCGTCATTGTTTTCACCTCAGGAATATGATACCATAGTTTCTGGATAACCTACTATGAGATTTATCATACCAGAGGAAATTATAATGAAACAATATATAACGTGTGAGATTCCGGATCATTTACTAAAAATGGGGAGAGAGAAACGCTTCCAAAAAGGCAGCAATATTTTTAAGGTGGGGGAGTCCTTTTCCCGCTGTTATTATATCTGCTCTGGTGCAGTAAAAATATATATAGATCACGAAAACGGCCGTCGCTCCATTCTTGATTTTGCAGGAAGAGAGGACTGGCTGGGGGAGCTTTCTATTTTTTGTAATGAGGACTTCACAAAAGAAAATAAAGTGGTGGATGACATCTGCTGTCTGGAGTTTGATTTGGAAGTTATTCGTGATATGTGTAAAAAGGATGCTGAGGTTTCCTTCTATTTCGCATCCTATATTTCCAGTAAACTAATGGCCAGAAGTTTCCGGCTTAGTGAATATCTTAATTATTCTCTGGAAAAAAGGCTTGCATCCTTTATACTGACCCATCACAAAGAGGGATTGTATGGGATTTCCCATACGGATGTCTCTGAGTATATGAATGTCAGCTACCGACATATACTGTTTGTCATGAAGAAATTTTGTGATGAGGGAATTATGAAAAAAGAGAAAGGGTATTTTATCGCTGATTATAAGAGACTGCAGGAGATTGCGGAACGCTCTGAATAATCCATAATTACTATTGTTTCTTTTCCATTTTCCGATATAATTAAGGGTACGGGTTTCTTTGCGAACGAGGAAAAAGAAAATAAGAGATTGGAATCGTATATATGGAAGAGGAACATAATGAAGATAGAAGGAACACAGGTATTCTGCCCTTTGAAGATGGAACGTTCTTAAACTATAAGATTGTAAAATCCAAGAGGAGAACCATGGCGCTCCAGGTCTCAAAGACAGGAGAAGTGATCGTAAGACTTCCTTTCACGGTGCCTTACCGCTTGGGGCATGAGCTGGTATTAAAAAACAGCAGATGGGTGTATGAGGCAGTTTTAAAGATCAGGTCCCGGCCGATATTAAATCATTTTTCATGGGCCCATGGGAGTGAACTGCTGTTATTTGGAGAAAAGCGCATCATTCGTATCCTGCATGATGTTAAGAGAAAGGGGATTTTAATAAAGGAATCTTCAGAAGAATTAACACTCACTGGTCCCATAGATGGGGAGGATACAGTCAAAACAGTGATTAAGAACTGGTACAGACAGCGTGCAAGGCAGTATCTGGAGGAGAAAACTGCTGTGTGGGCACAAATTATGAATACAGATTACGGCAGAATCGCAATTCGGGATCAGGCCACCAGATGGGGCAGCTGCAGTGGAAAGGGAAATCTAAACTTTAACTGGAGACTTGTGCTGCTGCCGGAAGATCTGGCTGATTATGTGGTAGTACATGAACTGGCTCATCGGTCTTATATGGATCATTCAAAAGCATTCTGGTCAACTGTAGAAAAGGAAATACCGGATTACCGGTCCAGGAGGAAGAGATTAAGGGAATATGAAAGTGACATCTATCAGAAATATTAAAATAAAAACAAAACTTATTTTGTTGGGAGCTATCAGCATTTTGGGATTAATATTTATTGGAACGGAATCTGTTATTACAGCCAGTAAGATCAATGAAGCCAGTACGGTGATTTCCCAGTCATGGGTGCCAGCCATCATCATTGCGGAAGAGTTAAACACCAAGACATCCGATTACCGTATTAAGGAATATAACCATGTGGTCACTTCAAGCGGAGTTGACAAATCTCAGCTGGAGCGGGAGATGGATGGCATTAAAACTGAGATAGACCGGTCTTTTGCCCGGTATGAACTTTATATTACTGATGAATCAGATCGCCAGTTAATGAATGAGGCCAAAGATAACTGGAGGAAGTATTTGGAATGCAGCTATCGCCTTCTTGCCGTCAGCCGGGAAAATAACTCCGGTGAAGCATTTAATATCATCATGGGAGAATCCAGAGAGCTGTTTGATGAGGCAAGCAATGGTTTTTTAGAGGTTGTGGATTATAACAGAAAAGGATCGGAAGCAGCCAGTATTGAAGGGGATCATTTGTATATGCGTCTGGCAAGAATGAAGGTTGTCAGCGTTGGCGTAGTGGGATTTTTAATTTCACTCCTTGTGATTTATATAATCATTGCCATTGATAAACCGGTAAAGGATCTTGTGGAAGGAACCAGAAGAGTGGCAGACGGTGATCTGGGGGTCTATTTACCCTACCGGTCCAGGGATGAAATCGGCATCCTGACCAATTCTGTTAATGAATTGATTGACCGGTTAAAGCATATTATTGATGATGAAAAATATTTGTTTCAGGAAATAGGAAGTGAAAACTTTGAGGTGAAATCCACCTGTGAAAAAGCTTACCGGGGGGATTTTGCTCCCATTCTTTATTCCATTACAAGCCTTATGAATCGTTTATCTGCTGCAAAAAGGCGGAAAGAAGGCTTGCATGAGGATCAGGAAACAGGGAATAAAAGAATTCGGGAAATAACAAGAGCCAGTAAATTAAGAGAGATAAAAGGCACAAAAAAAGAGACAGCACAAAAGAGTGTTATTAAGGAGATCAAGAAAGATGGCAGCAGAGCAGTGGATGCTTCAGACTAAACGGGCTGATTTTGATGAAATGGCAAAGTTTCATCATATATCATCGGTAACGGCAAGAATTATCAGAAACCGGGAAGTAATAGGACAGGAAGCCGTTGAAAAGTATTTAAGAGGGGGGCTGGGTGATTTATACAGCCCCTGTCTGCTGAAAGATATGGATCGTGCCGTATTAATCTTAAAAGAAAAGATAAAACAGTTGAAGCCCATTCGGATCGTAGGAGATTATGATATTGACGGAGTCTGTTCTACATACCTTTTGTATCAGGCACTGAAAGAGACAGGCGCAGTTGTGGATTATGAAATTCCGGACAGAATTAAAGATGGATATGGAATTAATGAATCTATAATCAGGGCAGCTTATGAGGATGGCATTGATACAATTGTAACCTGTGATAATGGAATCGCCGCAGTGGAACAAATCAGTCTTGCTAAAGAACTTGGGATGACAGTGATTATAACAGATCATCATGATATTCGCAAAGACGAAGGGCAGGAGTTGCTTCCACCTGGTGATGCGATTGTAAATCCCAAACAGGAAGCCTGCAGGTATCCGTTTCCTGAGATTTGCGGTGCTATGGTGGCCTTTAAGCTGATACAGGCTTTGTATGAGGCGTTTGGCATTTCAAAAGAGAAATCCTTTGATATGGTGGAATTTGCTGCCATAGCAACCGTTGGAGATGTGATGAAGCTGCAGGATGAGAACCGGATTATCGTGAAAGAAGGTTTAAAGCGCATTGGGAATACCAAAAGTATTGGACTTTTAAAACTCATTGAGAAGAATAATCTGGATAAGGATCATATCACGGCATATCAGATCGGATTTGTCATCGGCCCTTGTTTAAACGCAGGCGGTCGTCTGGTGACTGCCAAGCTGGCTCTTTCCCTGCTTTTATGTCAGGAAGAGGAAGAAGCAGACAGAATGGCGGTTGAATTAAAGGATCTCAATGACCAGAGGAAGGATATGACGAAATCGGGAACAGACGAAGCGGTAAAGCTGGTAGAAGAACATTTTTCCAGTGATAAGGTTCTGGTGGTATATCTGCCGGATTGCCATGAGTCACTTGCCGGAATCATAGCCGGCAGATTAAGAGAGCGTTTTCAGAAACCGGCAATTGTACTGACTGATGGGGAGGAGCATGTAAAGGGTTCCGGACGATCCATTGAGTCTTACCATATGTTTGACGCTCTGGTGGAGGTAAAGGAACTTCTGCTAAAATTTGGTGGTCACCCAATGGCAGCAGGGTTGTCTCTGTTAAAGGAAAACGTTGATGAATTACGCAGAGCTCTGAATGAAAAAGCCGAGTTATCAGAAGAAGATTTTGTTAAGAAGGTATGGATTGATGTTCCCATGCCTCTGGAATACATAAGTGAGCCTTTGATTGAGGAACTGGATTTACTGGAACCCTATGGGCAGGGCAACGAAAAACCCCTGTTTGCACAAAAGGATTTGTCCATCCGCAGTGTACGCGTACTGGGTAAAAACAGGAATGTGGTCAAATTTTCACTGGTAACAAAAAGCGGTACGCCTATGGATGGGCTTTTGTTTGAAGACGGAGATTTATTTGTAGAAGAACTGGGAAATCGTCGCCAGCTTGACGTGGTGTATTATCCGGCAGTAAATGAATACAATGGAAATAAATCCCTTCAGATTGTGATAAAAAATTACAGGATTTTAAGCTAATCAGACAACAGGGAGAATGGCATGAAGACAGTAAGGGCAGTGATAATCGGTTATGGAGGAATGGGCAAAAAATATGCTCAGATGCTTGATGCAGGAGAAGTGAGCGGTATGACTCTGACAGGAATCTGCTGCCGCAACGGGAAAGGACAGGAGGAGATCAGGAATCAGTATCCAGAGGCAAGGATTTATGAGGATGCAGATGGAGTATTTGCAGCCAAAGATGAATTTGATGCTGTGGTGATCGTAACTCCTCATGATACTCATGTTCCTTTTGGACTTATGGCAGCCAGGGCCGGAAAGCATATTCTCATGGACAAGCCTTTGGGAATCTCAGCAAAAGAAGGGGCAGTGCTGGTAACAGAGTCGGAAAAATCAGGAATCAGTCTGGCAATGATTTTTAATACCCGCATGAAAGGTGGTTTTTTGTCTGCGGGAACATTTATTAAAAGCGGTGGACTGGGGAGAGTTACCAGGGCCGTATGGGTCTGTAACACCTGGTACCGCACGCCGGCCTACCATGACAGCGCTCCGTGGAGAAGTACCTGGAGCGGGGAACACGGCGGTCTTTTAATCAACCAGTGCCAGCATTATCTGGATATCTGGCAGTGGCTCTTTGGAATGCCGGATGAGGTTTACGCCTCCATTGATTATGGGAAATATAATCCGATTACAGTGGATGACAGCTTTGATCTGCAGTTTTTTTATAAAAATGGTTTCCGGGGAACGTTAATCAGCTCCACAGGTGACAATCCGGGAACAAACCGTCTTGAAATATGGGGAACAAAAGGGCGGCTTACCATAACAGACGGAGAAGAATTAATTTTTGATGAAAATGTAGTTTCCACAGACGAATTTGCAAGAACCAATCAGGATCCTTTCGGAAAGCTTAACTACGTTCGGAAATCACTCCCGGCAGAAAATTATAAGGGGGAAGAATATCGTATGATATTCCAGAATTTTTCCAATCATCTGCTTAAAGGGGAAACGCTGATGACTCCGGGGGAGGACGGAATCCGGACACTTATGATGGCAAACGGAGCCTATCTTTCTTCCTGGCTGGAGAAAAAAATTTCTTATCCTTATGACGAAGATCTTTATGAAAAGCTTCTTGCTCAGCATGCAGAAGATGAGAAAGCCTTGACATTTTAAGGAAGTTTGCTATATAATCTACCAAAATGCTAAAGAGTAATGATTCAAAAGGAAAAGTGAGGGAATGGACATGGTAAATGAAGTAATGAAGTTTATCACCGGCTTTGACAAGGAAGTAGGAGAAGCCATCGAAAAGGAATGCGCACGTCAACGAAGAAATCTGGAATTAATCGCATCCGAAAACATTGTTTCAGAACCGGTTATGATGGCTATGGGAACTGTGCTTACCAATAAATATGCGGAAGGTTACCCAGGAAAGCGTTATTACGGCGGATGTGAAGAAGTGGATGTTGTGGAAACCATCGCCATTGAACGTGCAAAAAAACTGTTCGGCTGTGATTATGCCAATGTTCAGCCCCATTCAGGAGCCCAGGCCAATATGGCGGTATTTCTTGCCATGTTAAATCCAGGTGATACCGTTATGGGAATGAATTTAAATCATGGTGGTCATTTGACTCATGGAAGCCCAGTAAACTTTTCCGGTCTTTATTTTAATATCGTTCCTTATGGAGTCAATGATGACGGATTCCTTGATTATGATGAGATGGAGCGTCTGGCAGTGGAGCATAAGCCAAAACTGATTGTGGCTGGTGCAAGTGCCTATGGCAGAGCCATTGACTTTAAGCGGTTTAGAGAAGTTGCAGATAAGGTGGGAGCTTATTTGATGGTGGATATGGCTCACATTGCAGGACTGGTTGCAGCAGGAATTCATGAAAGCCCCATTCCTTATGCAGACGTGGTTACCACCACAACTCATAAAACTTTAAGAGGACCAAGAGGCGGTATGATCCTGGCAAACCAGGAGGCAGCTGATAAGTTTAACTTTAATAAAGCAATTTTCCCGGGAACTCAGGGCGGTCCGTTAGAGCATGTAATTGCTGGAAAGGCAGTATGCTTTGGAGAAGCGTTAAAGCCTGAGTTTAAGACCTATCAGGAGCAGGTGGTTAAGAATGCCAAGGCGCTTGCTGCAGCACTGGTTAAGCAGGGATTTCATATTCTTACCGACGGCACAGACAATCATCTGATGCTGATTGATTTAAGAGGGATGGAAGTTACTGGAAAAGAGCTTCAAAACCGCTGTGATGAGGTATATATTACCCTGAATAAGAATGCGGTTCCAAATGATCCAAGAAGCCCCTTTGTTACTTCCGGTGTCCGGGTTGGGACTCCGGCTGTTACTTCCAGAGGATTAAAGGAAGAAGACATGGAAAAAATTGCAGAGTGCATCTGGCTTGCGGCAACAGATTTTGATCATAAGGGCGATTACATCAGAGGCGAGGTAACAAAAATCTGCGATAAGTATCCGATTTATAATAACTAATGAAACAGAAAGCTGCTGCACGTTTGGGTGCAGCAGCTTTTTTCATATGCAGGAAAGAATTCACTCTTTTCTGCATGTCAGGAGGAAATTAGATTTGGCTTTTATGCCTGGTTTTTAAACGATTCGCAGTCTGTGCATTCTTTTTTTGTAGGATTCTCTTCATGGGTACCTACTTTGATTTTTTCCAGTGTGCAGTAGTCATCACTTTTGGCATGATAAGTGCAATTGTCAATAGTACATTGGATACATTCATTTTTGCCGTTTACTAACATCGATTGACCCTCCTTTATTGGTTGTTGCATCTAATATTGTAAGCATTTTTGGCTAATTTATTATGCCAAATTTTTCTTAAATAAAATCAGCAGAGTCCAATCGGTTGTATTCTTCCTGGTTAATTGTTAAAACAGTGCCGTGCTTGAATCCATAAGGAAAGGAGAAGGATCCATCGGAACGGATAAAATTGCCGGAAGAAATATCTTCAGCGATAAAGGGAACGTATCCCTGTTTCTCTTTTATTTTTGTACCATAGTAATCTAAAAACAGGCACCAGCGTCCATCTTCTGTCCGAAAAGCTGTAGGGGCCTCGTATTGTCCCTGTTCCAGTTTTTTCATCTCTTCGCTGAACTTGGGAATGATAGAAAATGGACCGGTAATACATTGTGACTGAAGCAGTAATATGGCAGCAGGATTGGGATTACTTTTAACAAAGAGGTAGAAAGTTTCACCATCTTTATAGAAAGCAGAATCAATAATATCACTGTCTTCTTTTTCGTATAGTACCCTGGGGCTGGTAAATGATTTAAAATCTTTAGTTCTGCTGTAATAAATTTTTTTATTTCCATAGTTGTTGGAAGGGTGGGAAGAAGACCAGTGAATCAGATAATCACCTGCTTCACTGTCAAAAATAATGTCTGGAGCCCAGACACATCCAAAGGGCTCACTTCCAAAGGAAATCAGCCGTGGGGCCGACCAGTGAATCAGATCGGGAGATTCCCAAAGTACCAGATTCCTGCTGCCTTCCCGGCTGACATTATCCCAGCTCCCTTTATACTTTGTCTTAAAATTTCTTGCAAGGCTTAAATCTGTGGCAAGTATGTAATAAATCCCTTCTTTTGTGCGACAAATGGTAAAATCCCGCACACCCTGTTCTCCAATGTTACTGGTAAGAATGGGATTGCCTCCGTTTATTTCCTGCCAGTGAAATCCATCTTTGCTGATGGAAAAATAGACGGCTTCTCCATCGGGATTTTCCTTTTCTTTAAAATGAACAAATAGATATGCCTGCATCATACACGTCCTTTCTGCTTTTTCTCCATCTTATCACTTGATGGCAGATGGGACAAGTTGTTGTTCCCGGAAAATAATATTGTCAAATCAGGTGTGAGTATGATATACTTTTTTGGGTTTTTAATAAATATATTGTCAATTATAACTAGTACTTATTAATATGGGCGGCATTTACTGATAGATCCAGTTCTATGCAGGAGGATAATTTAAGTGATCAGATTTAAAAATTACGTAAGAGCAGAAAGTCTGGAAGAAGCTTATAATCTAAACCAGAAGAAAAGCAGTGTAATCGGTGCAGGAATGATGTGGCTGAAAGTTCAGAACAGGATAAAAATGACTCTGGTGGATTTGTCCGGTCTTGGACTTGACGGAGTTGAAGAAACGGATGAAGAGTTTATAATCGGAGCCATGTGTACACTTCGCCAGCTGGAAATACACAAGGGACTTGATGGGTATTTTAAAGGTTTATTTAAGGAATGCACCCGTTCCATCGTAGGCGTTCAGTTTCGCAATGGAGCAACGGTGGGAGGAAGCATATTTGGCAGATTTGGATTTTCTGACATTCTTACCTGCATGCTGGCACTGGATACTTATGTAGAACTCTATAAGGGGGGAATGATTCCACTTGAGGAATTTTGCAGTCAGAAATTTAACCGGGATATTCTGGTCAGAATCCGGATTAAAAAGGATGGCAGAAAAGCATTCTATGCTTCTTCCCGAATGACCAAGACGGATTTTCCTCTTATTGCATGCTGCGTGTCCGCAACGGATGATACTTATTACGTATCAGTGGGAGCAAGACCAGCAAAGGCAGAGCTTGCAGTCATAAGCCGCAAGGAAGGGGAAGATTTTAAGGAGCTGGCGGCACTGGCAGCAGACCGTTTCCGTTATGGCACCAATTTTCGAGGCAGTGCGGAGTACAGGAAACATCTCACTGCGGTATATGTAAAACGGCTTTTCATGGCACTGAACCGGGAGGAAGGGTAAATGCAGATTGAATTTACATTAAACGGAAGACTCATTTATGAGGAGACAAGCGACGATGAAACCCTGTTCCACCTGTTGAGAAGAAAAGGCTGTTACAGTGTGAAATGCGGTTGCGAGACGGAAAACTGCGGGCTGTGCACCGTCCTTATCAACGGAGTTTCAAGGTTATCCTGTTCCTATCTTGCAGCCAGGGCGGATGGCTGTGACGTGGTAACACTGGAGGGCGCCCAAAAGGAAGCGGAGGAATTTGGTTCTTTCCTTGCAGCGGAAGGGGCAGAGCAGTGTGGTTTTTGCAGCCCTGGTCTGATTATGAATGTTCTTGCTATGGAAAAAGAACTGGATTCTTATGAAGAAGACAATGTCAAAGAGTATCTGGCAGGCAATCTTTGCCGATGCAGCGGATATATGGGACAGCTTCGTGCTGTAAAAAAATATTTAAGCAGAGGAGAAAACAGGAATGAATGTTAAAATGCGTACCGTGAATACTTCTGTCATAAAGAAGGATGCGAAAGCATTGGTGACTGGAAAGCCTGTTTTTACAGACGATCTGGCGCCGGGTGACTGTCTGATCGTTAAGGTGTTAAGAAGTCCTCATGCCCATGCCTTAATACGGAAGATTGATACAGAAAAGGCAAAAAAGGTAGATGGGATCGTCTGCATTCTTACATATCAGGATGTGCCGAATAAACGGTTTACCATGGCCGGTCAGACCTATCCGGAACCAAGCCCGTATGACAGGCTGATTTTAGATGACAGAATGCGTTTCGTGGGTGATGCTGCTGCAATTGTTGCAGGAGAAACCGAAGAGGCAGTTGACCATGCAATGCGGCTTATTAAGGTGGATTATGAGGTTTTAGAGCCAGTTCTTGATTTCAGAAAGGCAAAGGATCACAAGGTTCTCATCCATCCGGAGGATAACTGGGAAAGTCTTTGCCCGGTTGGGGCAGATAACCGCCGTAATTTATGCGCCTGCGGAGGAGAAGAGCATGGAGACGTGGAGGAATTATTAGAGCAGTGTGATTATGTGGTAGAACAGGTATATCATACAAAGGCGAACCAGCAGGCCATGATGGAAACATTCCGCGCCTATTCCTATCTGGACGCTTATGGAAGACTGAATATGGTAGCTTCCACCCAGGTCACCTTTCATGTGAGAAGAATTCTGGCTCATGCACTGGATATTCCAAAGTCACGGATCCGGGTAATCAAGCCCAGAATTGGAGGAGGGTTCGGAGCCAAACAGACGGTAGTGGCAGAGGTTTATCCTGCAATTGTTACCATGAAAACCGGCAGGGCGGCTAAAATTATTTATAGCAGATATGAATCCCAGATCGCTTCTTCTCCCCGCCATGAGATGGAAATCCGGGTTCGGGTTGGAGCGGATAAAAACGGAATTCTTCAGGCAATTGATGTATATACATTATCCAATACAGGAGCATATGGGGAACATGGCCCTACAACGGTAGGATTATCGGGACATAAGTCTATCCCCCTATACAGAACCCCCAGGGCATTTCGGTTCGTTTACGATGTGGTTTATACCAACTGTATGTCAGCCGGTGCGTACCGGGGCTACGGAGCCACTCAGGGAATCTTTGCAGTGGAATCTGCCATCAATGAGCTTGCAGAGAAAATCGGGATGGATAAGGTGAAGATAAGAGAATTAAACATGGTAAGAGAAGGTGATATTATGCCGGCTTACTATGGAGAGACTCTAAATAGCTGTGCACTTGACCGCTGTATGGCCCGCGCTAAGGAAATGATAGAGTGGGATAAGAAATACCCGTCAGTTGATATGGGAAATGGGAAAGTCCGTGGAGTGGGTGTTGCCATGGCAATGCAGGGCTCTGCCATATCAGGAGTAGATGTGGCCTCCGTTGAGCTGCGGCTTAATGATGACGGGTTTTATACGCTTATGATCGGTGCTTCTGATATGGGAACGGGTTGTGATACCACTCTTGCCCAGGTTGCATCGGATTGTCTGGAGTGCGACTTAGATCAGATCGTGGTCCATGGAACGGATACGGATGTATCTCCCTATGATTCTGGTTCCTATGCCTCCAGTACCATGTATTTAACCGGCATGGCTGTGGTTAAGGCCTGTGGTGAGATGCGTGATAAGATACTGGATAAAGGGGCAGAATATTTATCCTGTGAAAAAGATACACTGGAGTTTGACGGTAACAGAGTATGGCAGCCGGCAGGCGGTCTGGAGATATCATTAAAGGATATTGGAAATAAGGTAATGTGCTCCAATAATAATATGCTTTCCGCTGGTGCATCTCATACCTCCCCTGTTTCGCCTCCGCCATTCATGGTGGGTATGGCAGAAGTTGAGGTGGATAAAGAGACTGGTGAGGCAGAACTTATCGATTATGTGGCAGTTGTAGACTGTGGAACAACCATTAACCCTAATCTGGCCAGAATTCAGACAGAGGGCGGTCTGGCACAGGGAATTGGTATGGCGCTTTATGAGGATATTACTTATACGGATAAAGGTCAGATGATACAGAATTCATTTATGCAGTATAAACTGCCTTCCAGACTGGATGTGGGCAATATCCGGGTGGAGTTTGAAAGCAGCTATGAACCGACAGGGCCTTTTGGTGCCAAGTCCATTGGAGAGATTGTAATTAACACTCCATCCCCCGCCATTGCAGATGCCATAGCAAGTGCAGTGGGTGCCAGAGTCAGGGAACTTCCCATTACAGCGGAGAAAATATTTCGGGAGATAAAATAGAAAAATTAAGAAACGGCTGCACAAGATGGAGAATCCATTTTGTGCAGCCGTTTCTGTTATTGGGTGATTATTTTAATTTGTCGTAACCGGATGCTTTGATTGTTCCGTCACTGTTGGTGTTGTAATATTTCTCATCACCGTCTTTTACATTTGTTTTGCTCTTTGCAAGCTTACCAGAGGTGCTGATTAAGTATTCTTTGCCGTTGAATTCAACTACTTTGTATTTCTCATCTTTATCAGCTTTTAAGAGACGACCCTGGATGTAAATGCTGTCATCAGTGATGCCGTTGTAACCTGCGCCCTTGTTGCTTCCAGACTTGCGGAAGTTGAAGGTATAGGTTTCTCCGTCTAAATCAATGGTAGTTTTTCCTGTAGCCATAGCGCCTTCCTTTGGTGAATTTCCAAAGTAGTAAACCAGACCTGTATCATCTACTGCAGGAAGCTCGCTTTCTGTCTCGATTTCATCATAGGAATCAATCACGTTGCCAGTTACGTTAAGCTTATAAAGTCCGTGAAGCATTTCGCCCATTTCATTGAATGCATAACGGATGCCGTCAATGGTTTTAATCTGGCTCTTTACAAGATTGCCGTCACTGTTTGCATAGAACCAGTACTGGGTATCATCTTCATGACCTTTTGCATCAAGTTCTTCGCTTGGAACTGCCTTGAACCAGCCCTTTGCCTGCCAGCATTCTTCCGGAAGATTATAAAACTGGTTAGAAGAACTAGCTGTAGAAGTAGAAGCAGGAGTAGCCTCGTACCAGTCATATTTTGCAGCACCGTATTCATTAAAGCGATATTTTTTACCGTTAATGGTTTTGGTTGTATCAGTGGTCTTTTTACCGTTTGAACCAAAGTAGAACCAGTAAGAACCATTGAAATTGTCATCCTTATCTGTATCGTCTTCCACTTCAATGGATTTCCAGCCATCTACGCGAGCTCCGTCAGTAGCATCGCCACAGTAATATACGCCCTCTTTCCATGCATCATCCCCGGTAACACGGGTAGAAGCATCATCAAGCCAGCCGTACAGCATCTTTCCTTCTGTATCGAATGCATAGGAGTGAGTTTCTCCATTTGCAATTTTTATTGATTTAAAATTAGTTTTACCGCTGGTAGTTGCCTTATAGGCTTTACCGTTGCTGCCAAAATAGTACCAGTTGGTATCTGCCGCATCTTCGTCGTCACTGTCAGAAGCAACCTCTCTCCATTCGTCAGTAACCATAGCACCTACAGAGTTTACATAATAGTAATTATCGTCTGATTCAATGATCTGATTTGTAGCAAGCTGTCCATCAGAATCTAAGTAATACCAGTTATCTCCTGATTTTCTCCAGGCTTCTGTAGTCATATCACCACTTTTGTCATAGTAGACCCAGCTGCCGTTTTCTTCGGACCAACCTTGTGCTGCAAAGGATGTCATGGAGGCACCTATGGTAAAAATCGCTGCAGCGCAGGGAATCAGCCATTTCAGTTTCTGTTTCTTCATAATAATTCTCCTTTCATCTCTCCCGCCCATGGTTTTTGGGCATATAGGGATACCCCCAGGGTGTTTGTATCTCCTGTCAGGGTGTTCATTTCTCCTGCCCGTTTATCGGGCTTATTCAGCTCGTATCGGCTGATAGGGAGACTTTAAACCATGGAGTAAGTACAAGGTCAAGGGAAGTTAAAAAGGCGTAAGAATACGTAAGAAAATGGCGATTTGTTAATAGAATTGTAATCTTACCTTATTCTGGAAGAGGATAAATCAGCCCCTCAGTATCTATGGTAATTGTGGAAGAGAGCTGTTCCATATACTGGAAGGATTTCTGCTTTTCATCAGGAGAAACGACCAGATCAGTGCTGCAATTTTCCTGAATACACGGGATAAACTGAAGTTTCTTAAGACCGTCTGGAGTGACAGTTGCTTCTACAAGACCGGTAGGAATTGTTCTGCTGTTAAACCAAAAATTGCCCAGACTGTACACAATGGGAACACTCTTATAATACTCAATTCCCTGAAGGACATGGGGGTGGCAGCCAATGATTAGTCCAGCACCATGGTCAATGAGCTGACGGGCCAGATTTTGCTGGTCCTCTCCATAGTAATTAGTTCCTTCTGTTCCCCAATGGACAAACACCACTACAAAGTCACTGTTTTCCTTTGCTGTTTCTACAGCACCTAAATACAGATCAGGATT